>JAIDJZ010000370.1 GCA_029051965.1 Paramuribaculum sp.
CCTTCCCTCCGCACCGGAATCGGCTAAAAAATAAGCTCGCATATTGTATAAATTAAATTTGAACACTTACTTAATTCTTTACGAAATATGACTGAACGAGAAATCATAGAACGCGTCAAGACGCTCGACGGAATAAAGGAGCTGAATCCGATGCAGCTCAAAGTGCTCGGATCGTCGGCACGTCAGCTGATACTAATCTCTCCTACCGGATCAGGCAAGACGATCGCCTTCGGAATGAGAATCCTGCGTAGTCTGCGCGAATCGGGTGACGGGCTGCAGGCTCTGATTCTGGCTCCTTCGCGGGAGCTTGTGATCCAGATTGTCTCGGTGATGCGTCAGCTTTGCCGCGGTTACAAGACGGTGGCTTTCTATGGCGGTCACAGTGTCGCTGACGAGAAGGCGTCGCTTTCACCGGTTCCGGATATTATCGTTGCGACGCCCGGCCGTTTTCTCGATCATCTTCAGCGTGGCAATCTTGTCGCGGAACGTGCGTTGCGCTCGGTTGTGCTCGATGAGTATGACAAGTCTCTTCAGCTTGGATTCGAGGGGGAGATGAAACGGATCATGCGCCGGATCGGTGCTCCGTCGAATCTGACAATGACTTCGGCCACGATGCTTTCCTCTTTCCCGGACTATATCAATGCCGCCAATGCGGAGATCATCGAGTCTCTTCCGCAGGATAATTCGGGGAAGCTTGAGGTTGTCAGCGTCGAGAGTTTCAGCCGTGACAAGCTCGACAGTCTCGTAGGGTTGCTTTTGTCAATGTCGCCGGGGGAGAAGGCGATTGTTTTTGTCAACCATCGCGAGAGTGCCGACCGGATCAGGGAGCGTCTGAGAAAGGAGCATATCATGGCGGGTCTCTATCATGGCGCGCTCGACCAGCAGCAGCGCTCGACGGCTGTCGATCTGTTTGCCAACGGGACTACGCCGGTTCTTGTCGCGACGGATCTTGCCGCTCGCGGTCTTGACATTACGGGTCTGGATGCAGTCGTCCACTATCATCTGCCTGTCGACGAGGCGACGTGGACTCACCGCAACGGGCGGACGGCGCGTCAGGAGGCTTCGGGGCGCGTCTATGTCATCACTTCGGAGGCGGACAATCTCGCGCCGTATATTCGTTTTGACCGTTCGTATCAGCCCCCGATGGATGGGAGCCGTCCGCCAGTGTCCGGAGTCGCGACACTTCACATCAGTGCCGGCCGGAAGGAGAAGATCTCGAGGGGAGATGTGCTCGGTTATGTTATGAAAAACAGTGAGCTGACTTCGGGGGAGGTCGGCAAGATCAATATCTATGACCATTATTCGCTTGTCGCTGTTCCGCGGGAGTCTGTCGGGGGGCTGCTCGGCACACTCAATGCCAATAAGCTTAAGGGAAAGCGTGTCAGGGTGACGGAAGTGAAATCTTAGCCAGCACACTTTTATGCCAAATGTGCCAATGGTTAAGGATGTGTTAAAAATGTCTTAATTGAAGAAAAAATTGGTATATTTGCATAACTATCGTTCGGTGGGCGGTTTCAAAAGCGGCCTGCGGCGATTCTGACAACATTATGTTTACAATCCACTGAAGCGGTCGCTGCTGAAAAGCAGGTGGCGAGCCGTAGGTGAAAAAGAGTTTATAGAATTATGGCAAAAGTAATAGGAGCGGTTGATATCAGCCGGGAACGTTGCAAAGGCTGCAATCTGTGTGTAGTCGCCTGCCCGACCGATGTACTTGCCCTGCAGGCTAAGGAGGTCAATGACCGAGGCTATCATTTCGCATATGCGGCAGATCCGGAAAAGTGCATAGGGTGTGCTTCGTGTGCGCTTGTATGTCCGGATGCATGCATCGAGGTCTACCGAGTGGTGGAGAAGTGACCGCTACGATCTCTTTACGAACCAATTATAAGAAAAACATTATGAATCCGCGGCCTTCCGGCCCGGTAATGAACAGATACTTTATGAAAGAAGAAGTAACCTTGATGAAAGGTAACGAGGCGATCGCTCACGCAGCAGTGCGTTACGGAGTCGACGGCTATTTCGGTTATCCGATCACTCCGCAGAGCGAGGTGCTGGAAACCCTTGAGGCGCTTATGCCGTGGGAAACGACAGGCATGGTTGTGCTTCAGGCCGAAAGTGAGATTGCCTCGATCAATATGGTCTACGGCGGTGCTTCGACCGGAAAGGCGGTCATGACATCATCGTCGAGTCCGGGCATCAGCCTTATGCTTGAGGGGATGTCGTATATAGCAGCCAGTGAGCTTCCGGCTCTTGTTGTCAACGTCATGCGCGGGGGGCCCGGCCTCGGCACTATCCACCCGTCGCAGAGCGACTATTTTCAGGCCACAAAGGGTGGAGGCCACGGGGACTATCATTTTATCGTGCTTGCCCCGTCGACGGTTCAGGAGATGGCCGATTTCGTAGGTCTTGGTTTTGATCTCGCGTTCAAGTACAGGACTCCGGCACTATTGCTTGCCGACGGAATTGTCGGTCAGATGATGGAGAAGGTTGTGCTTCCGCCACAACGTCCGCGCCGCACGGCTGAGGAAATCCGGGCACTGTGTCCGTGGGCAGCCGACGGCTCTCCGAAGGGGCGCAAGCCGAATGTGGTCACTTCGCTTGAGCTTGACAGCGCTGTCATGGAGAAGAACAACGAGCGTTTCCAGCGGACTTACCGTCTGATCGAGGAGAATGAAGTCAGATTCGACGAACGGCTGACAGAAGACTGTGACTATCTAATAGTCGCGTTCGGGTCGATAGCGCGTATCTGTCTGAAGGCTATAGAGGATGCCCGCAGCGAGGGTGTCAGAATCGGCCTGCTTCGTCCGATCACTCTCTGGCCGTTCCCGTATGACCGCATAAAGGAGCTTTCGCAAAGAGTCAAGGGAATCCTTGTTGTCGAGCTTAATGCCGGCCAGATGATCGAGGATGTGCGTCTTGCCGTTGAAGGCCGTGTTCCGGTCTGCCATTTCGGTCGCATGGGCGGAATCGTGCCCAATCCGGGCGAGATTCTCGAGGCATTCAATAAATCGTTCAAATAACCTGTCAGACTGTTAGGCTGAAATGAATATAGAAGATATAAAGAGAAGCGAGAATAAGGTCTATTCACGACCGGAGCTTCTGAATGATTCTCCGATGCATTATTGTCCGGGCTGCTCTCACGGAGTTGTCCACAAGCTTGTCGCGGAGGTTATCAAGGAAATGGGCCAGGAGGAGAATTCCATCGGTGTCGCGCCGGTGGGCTGTGCCGTGTTCGCATACAAATATATTGACATAGACTGGATCGAGGCGGCCCACGGGCGTGCGCCGGCAGTTGCGACCGGTGCGAAGAGGCTCAATCCCGACCGCCTGGTTTTCACATATCAGGGCGACGGAGACCTGGCGGCCATCGGTACGGCAGAAACTATCCACGCAGCCAACCGCGGCGAGAACATAGCGATAATTTTCATCAATAACGCCATCTATGGGATGACCGGCGGTCAGATGGCCCCGACAACACTCGAGGGTCAGAAGACGGCTACTACACCATACGGGCGCCGGATCGATCTTAACGGCTATCCGCTGAAGATTTCGGATCTGCTTGCCCGTCTGGAGGGCACGTGCTATGTGACCCGTCAGACGGTCCACAATCCGGCATCGGTGCGCAAGGCCAAGGCGGCGATCCGTCGTGCGTTTGAAAACTCGCTGAACGGACGCGGCACGTCGGTCGTCGAGGTTGTCTCGACTTGCAGCAGCGGCTGGAAGATGACGCCTGAAAAGGCTAATGAATGGATGGTTGAAAACATGGTGCCCTTCTATCCTTTGGGCGACTTAAAAAACACTGCAGAATGAAGAAGGAAATAATTGTTGCCGGATTCGGAGGCCAGGGAGTTCTTTCGATGGGTAAGATTCTGGCTTATGCCGGGCTGATGGATGATCTTGAAGTTTCATGGATGCCTTCATACGGGCCTGAACAGCGCGGCGGCACGGCGAATGTGACTGTCGTGCTGTCTGACAGCCCGATCAGTTCGCCTGTGCTCGACACGTATGACACGGCTGTCATTCTGAACCAGCAGAGTCTCGATAAGTTTGAGAGCAAAGTCAAGCCTGGAGGAGTGCTGATCTATGATCCTTACGGAATTCATCAGAAACCGACGCGTCAGGACATTTCAGTCGTGCCGGTCGAGGCGATGGAGGCAGCTATCGAGCTTAAGAGCTCGAAGATCTACAATATGATTATTCTCGGTGCGCTTCTGAAGGTCAATCCGGTTGTCGGAGTGGAGTCTGTCATGCGTGGACTGAAGAAGGCTCTTCCGGAACGCCATCATCATCTTCTGCCGGCTAACCGTGATGCGATTCTGAAGGGAATGTCGCTTGTTGCTGAAGATTCTTTGTAAGTTCCGGACAGCTGTCGGGGAAGAGCAGAAATATCTCAAAAAAAACAAAAAAAAGAGTGGGTA
>JAIDJZ010000371.1 GCA_029051965.1 Paramuribaculum sp.
GTCACAATGCAACCGCATTGCTCCCTCACTGCGCGAACACATCTGCACGACGATTGACCGCCCCAGCGTTAACAAAGATTGGGGAACCGGCTCTTAAAAAGATCCCGTCAGGATTGGGCCCGAGAAAATAATATAGGGAGTAGAGGGTGCAGTCTGCGGAAAAATGTGTAACTTTACCGCAAAATTTCTTAAAAAACAACGTTTCAACAGCATTTATATATGCATAGATCGAATACCTGCGGAGAACTCCGTATCAGTGATGCCGGGCGCACAGTGACGCTTGCCGGCTGGGTTCAGCGTAGCCGCAAAATGGGCGGTATGACGTTTGTTGACCTTCGTGACCGTTATGGGATCACACAATTGGTTTTCAATTCTGAAAATGACCAGTCGTTGTTTGAAGCGGCTAACAGACTCGGACGTGAATATGTCATTCAGGTCACTGGTGTGGTTGCCGAACGTTCAAATAAGAATTCCAATATCCCGACCGGCGACATTGAGATTATCGCTACCGCTCTCAATATTTTGAACAAGAGCGATGTGCCCCCGTTCACTATCGAAGACGAGACCGACGGCGGCGATGATCTGCGAATGAAATACCGCTATCTCGACCTGCGCCGTCCTGCCGTCAGGAAAAACCTTGAGCTCCGCCACAGAATGGCATTCGAGATCCGCCGCTACCTTGACTCGAAAGGTTTCCTCGAAGTCGAGACTCCGGTCCTGATCAAGTCGACTCCCGAAGGCGCGCGCGACTTTGTCGTTCCCTCCCGAATGAATCCGGGCCAGTTCTACGCTCTGCCGCAGTCTCCTCAGACATTCAAGCAGCTCTTGATGGTCAGCGGATTCGACCGCTATTTCCAGATCGTGAAATGCTTCCGCGACGAAGACCTCCGTGCCGACCGTCAGCCTGAGTTCACTCAGATCGACTGCGAGATGTCGTTTGTTGATCAGGAAGATGTTCTTCAGATGTTCGAAGGGCTTGTCAAGCACATTTTCAAATATGTAAAGAATATTGACTTCACCGAACCGTTCCCCAGAATGACATGGGCCGACGCAATGCGTCTCTATGGCAGTGACAAACCCGACACCCGTTTCGGCATGGAATTTGTCGAACTTAAGGATCTGACCGAGAACAGCGGATTTGCCGTCATGGACGATGCTCCCTACGTTGGTGCGATCGTGGCTCCCGGCTGTGCGGCCTACACTCGCAAGCAGCTCGACAAGCTGACCGATTTCGTAAAGCGTCCGCAGATCGGAGCAAAGGGAATGATGTGGGTGAAGCTCGAAGCCGACGGTTCTGTCAAGAGCTCGGTCGGAAAATTCTTCACCGACGATCAGCTCAAGGGATGGCTCGAGCGCGGAAATGCCCGCCCCGGCGACCTCATGCTCATCCTCGCCGGCGAGACAATGAAGACCCGCAAGCAGCTCTGCGAACTGCGTCTCGAAATGGGCTCGCAGCTCGGCCTCCGCAATCCGCAGGATTTCTCCTGTCTTTGGGTTGTCGACTTCCCGCTGTTCGAATGGGACGAGGAAACTCAGCGCTACTATGCGATGCATCATCCGTTTACCGCACCAAATCCCGAGGACGTCGACATGCTCGACAGCAATACGGGCGAAGTGCGTGCGACTGCCTATGATATGATTGTCAACGGCAATGAGCTCGGAGGCGGTTCGATCCGAATCCACGACTCGGAACTTCAGGACAAGATGTTCCGTCTGCTCGGACTCACCGAAGAGGATGCTCAGTATAAATTCGGCTTCCTGATGAACGCTTTCAAATACGGTGCGCCTCCTCACGGCGGTCTTGCCTTCGGTTTCGACCGTTTCGTCTCGATCCTTGCCGGTCTCGACTCGATCCGCGATGTGATTGCATTCCCCAAAAATAACGCGGGACGCGACACAATGATCGACGCTCCGGCTGAAATCGACGATTCTCAGCTTGATGAACTTTGCATTAAAGTCGATATTGACGAAAAATAATCTGCAACTGACTGAGCGATGCTGATTTCCCATATAGTTTCGGCTTTAGAGAACTTCGCTCCCCCCGCCTTGCAGGAGGACTATGACAACACGGGCCTCATTCTTGGTAATTCCTCGAATGAGTGCTCCGGGGTCATGGTCGCTGTCGACATGACAGAGGCCGTCGTGGCCGAAGCCGTCAGCGAGGGGTGCAACATGATAGTGGCCCACCATCCGATAATCTTCAAGGGAATCCGACGTCTAAATGGCTCGACGCCGCAGCAGCGTGCGATTCTCGCAGCCATAAGGAACGACATCGCAGTCTATGCCTGCCACACCTCGCTTGATTCCGCTCCCGGCGGAGTCTCGCAGCGAATGGCCTCGATGCTCGGACTCGGGTCCGTCACGCCCCTTGAGCCGGCAGACGGCAGGATGCTCAGACTTCAGGTCTTCGTTCCGGTAGACCATGCCGATGACGTCAGAATGGCGCTGTTCGATGCAGGCGCAGGTGAGATAGGTAATTACGACTCCTGCAGTTACACTCTTTCCGGACGTGGATCATTCCGCGCTCTGCCCGGTTCGGATCCATTTGTCGGAAAGCCCGGCGAACTCCATTTCGAGAACGAGGAATGCATTCAGGTCGTTCTTCCCGTCTGGCGACGCCGTGCTGTAGAGGCAGCCTTGCTTCAGGTTCATCCCTATGAAGAACCGGCCTATGACTTTGTCAGCACCCTCAACGCTCTTCCTCATGCCGGACTCGGTGCAGTAGGAAACCTTCCCGAACCGCTCACTCCGGCCGAGATCGTCGGACGGGTCAAAGAAGTGTTCGGCTCTCCTGTGGCGCGATGCAGCGACTATCCGGCCGATGCCCGCATTCGCCGCGTGGCATTATGCGGAGGCTCGGGAAGCTCGCTGATAGGGCGGGCAATAAGTGCCGGTGCGGCAGTAATGATAACGTCAGATGTCAGATACCACGATTTCGTTGACTATGCCAATGATATTCTGATAATCGACATCGGTCATCACGAAAGCGAAAATTGCAGCAAAAGCATTATTTTTGATATTATTTCAGAAAAATTTCCTAACTTTGCAGTCCGGAACTCTCAATCCGACGTTAATCCGATTAAATACATGTAAGCAGACCATATGGCTACATCAGATAAAAACAAAAACGAACAGACGCTTTCAGTTGAATCACGCCTCAAATCACTCTACGAGCTCCAGCCCATTCTCTCGCAGATTGACCGCCTCCGAACAGTGCGCGGCGAGCTTCCTCTTGAAGTCAGCGACCTGGAAGACAGCATTGAAGGCCTTAACACCCGTATAGCCAACTTCCGTCAGGAAATTGAGGACCTCCGCAAAAAAACTCTCGTAGAGAAAGAAAAAATCAACGAATCGCAGTCGAAAATCGCAACATACAAGACTCAGCTCGACAATGTGCGCAACAACCGCGAATTCGATCTCCTTTCAAAAGAAATCGAGTTTCAGACCCTCGAAATCGAGCTTTCTGAAAAGCATATCAATGAATATCAGCGAGTGATCGACAACAAAACCGCCGACATCGCCGCCACTGAAGAAAACCTTTCTGATCAGCAGCACATTCTCGCTGAGAAGAAAAACGAACTTGAAGAAATCGTCTCTGAAACAAAGCAGGATGAGGAGCGTCTCCGCGAGCAGGCGAAAGCTCTTGAGCCGAAAGTAGACCCCCGCACACTGACCGCATTCAAGCGTATCCGCAAGAATACACGCAACGGTCTCGGAATCGTCTACATCCAGCGTAATGCCTGCGGTGGTTGCTTCAACCGCATCCCGCCTCAGAAGCAGATGGAAATCAAGATGCACAAAAAGATCATTGTCTGCGAATATTGCGGACGTATCATGATCGATCCTGAACTTGCCGGAGTGCAGTAAGGAATCTGAAAGAATCTTACCGGAAGCCTTTTCTGATCGAAAGAGCTTCCGGTATTGAAATAATGCGGTAATAGCTCAGTTGGTAGAGCATCAGCTTCCCAAGCTGAGGGTCGCGAGTTCGAGCCTCGTTTACCGCTCTTTTCAACGCATGGAGTCAGTGTGCCCTCGCAGGTGCTGACTCCATCGTTTTTATTCTATATGATCTGGAGGGGGTCGGTGGCATCTCCAGAAGGGGAGGCCGCATTGTTGAAAACTGTAAGAGCCGGTTCCCCAATATTTGTTAACGCTGGGGTGAGGCAAAGGTAATTACTTGCGACGGACAGCTGAGAATAAATATGTCTGTGATGAACACGGGATGAAGCTGAATTAAACGAACCGCAACATAAACATTGCACACGCTACCATTGCAATCGCTTTGGCGGTGTGAAGAAACTGTTCGTAATTCCTGTTTAAACGACTGAAGGATTCAAGCACAAGAAGGTGCGTTCCACAACCGACCTGCCGCTAATCGGCTTGAATTCTGATGTGCCGAAATTCGATTTCACACACTCC
>JAIDJZ010000372.1 GCA_029051965.1 Paramuribaculum sp.
CCCTCCATAGTTAAAAAAACATATAAATTGCGTCTGCTAGTGCTGTGTGTCATTCCGGCAGCAGCTACCTTTACGACATTCGCCCAGCAAAAAAAATCGCCCATTGTCGCGGTCATCACGGTCGAAGGACTCACGGGCGAGCATCTGCGGCTGCTTGAATCGACATTCACAGGCGGCGGCTTCAAAAAAATAATGCACTCCGGAGCTTCTATCGACCGGATCGATTTCGGTCCCGGACTCGACTACGCCGCCGCTTCGGCAGTGGTCTTCTCCGGCGCCTCGCCGATTGTCAACGGTGTCCCTGCCGACAAAGTCTATGACACCTCGACAAAACTTGCCCGTTCGCCGCTCCACAACCCCGCAATGATCGGCAACTTCACCGACGAAACCCTTTCGCCGGAGGCTCTGAAAGTATCGACCGTAGCCGACGAACTCCGGATCGACTCCGACGGGCAGGGACGCGTCTTCGCCGTTGCACCGAAAGCGGCAACGGCTCTCGTCGGAGCTGCCCATGCAGGCAACGGAGCCTACTGGATCAACAACATGACCGCCAACTGGGCCACGACAGCCTACTATAAGGAGATGCCCGTGCCGCTTCGCGACAGAAACTATCTGAACCCGCTCGCCACACGTCTCGACACGATGAAATGGACGCCGCTGCTCAACCTGTCGCTCTATCCCGGAATCACGACCGCCGAAATGCAGAAACCGTTTAAAAACTCGTTTCCACGCAAAGAAGTGCGCCGGGTAAACCGTTTCATCGAATCCCCGCTGGCCAACACCGAAGTAACCGACGTGGCCATTGATCTTATCACAAAACTCAGCCTCGGATCGGGAAAAGCCACCGACATGATCACCATCGGCTACACCCTCCCGTCCGACGCCTCGCGAACCGAAACAATCGACAGCTACATCCGTCTCGACCGCGATCTCGAGCGCCTGTTCAAGGCTCTCGAACAGGCTTGTCCGCAAGGCTCCGGACCGACAATCATGCTCGCCGGACTGCCTTCCGACAATGGTTCGGCACCCGACGACAAACGCTGGAACATTCCATCCGGACTCTACTCCGTCAAACGTGCCGTCTCTCTCCTCGGAATCCATCTGATGTCAGTCCACGGCAACGGCGACTGGATTCTCGGCTACCACAACCGACACTTCTTCCTCAACCGAAACCTCATCAAGGACCGCGGACTGAGCCTTCAGGACTTTCGCCGTGAAGTTGCCGACTTCCTCGGACGCATGGCCGGCATCAGCAATGTCATCACAATCGACGACATCCTCGCCTCGCGCGCCGGCGACAACCCCGACGCGCTCAAACGCAACACCTCCTTTACCCACGCCGGCGACATCATCATTGAAGTTGCTCCCGGATGGCAGATAATCGACGACGGGACTGGCCGCGCATCCGGCGCACTACGCCACACCGCGGCTGACATCCCGGCTTTCTTCGTCGCTCCCGGTCTGAAACGCCTGCAGATAACGGAAAGCACCGACGCACGAACCCTTGCACCGACGCTTTCTCGACTGCTACTCATCCGCGCGCCTAACGGAGCTTCCGTGCCGGCCATCAATCTATAAACCATTCCACTTCCCCACAATCTTCAAAACTCACTGATTCATGAAAACCGACTCCCGCAAAGCAATCGCCCTCATTGGAACCGCAGCCATCGCCACACCCTGCGCTGCCACAGCGTCCGACGCAAAACCGCCCCGTCAGCCAAACATAATCTACATCATGTGCGACGACATGGGCTACGGTGATCTCGGCTGCTACGGACAGCCCTACATTTCAACCCCGCGCATCGACTCGATGGCGGCAAAAGGGATGAAATTCACGCAGGCCTATGCGGGTAGTCCGGTCAGCGCACCGTCGCGTGCGTCGTTCATGACTGGCCAGCATTCAGGCCACTGCGAAGTGCGCGGCAATAAAGAATACTGGCGCGACGTTCCGACAGTCCGCTACGGCGTCAACGACGAATTCACTCTTGTCGGACAGCACCCCTACGATCCGGACCACATCATCCTGCCCGAACTTCTGAAACGCAACGGCTATACGACCGGCATGTTCGGAAAATGGGCCGGCGGCTACGAAGGCTCCTGCTCTGTTCCGGAAAAGCGCGGAATCGACGAATTTTTCGGATATATCTGTCAGTTCCAGGCCCATCTCTACTATCCCAACTTCCTCAACCGCTACAACCCCGCAATGGGCGACACGGCAACCGTCCGTGTGATTCTCGATAAGAACACCCCCCACCCGATGACAGGGCCCGGATATGAGCGACGCACTCAGTATTCAGCCGACATGATCCATCAGGCCGCAATGGACTGGATCGACCGTCAGACCGACGACAAACCGTTTTTCGGCATCCTGACCTACACTCTTCCCCACGCCGAGCTGTATCAGCCCGACGACTCTCTGCTCCAGTCCTATCGCGACAAATTCACTACCGACCTGAACTGGGCAGGCGAACCCTGGTCGCGCTACAACGCAACGACCCACACCCACGCCCAGTTTGCTGCAATGATCACACGCCTTGACACATATGTCGGCGAAGTCCTCGACCTGCTTCACAAAAAAAATCTCGACGACAACACTATCGTCATCTTCACCAGCGACAACGGCCCTCATGAAGAGGGTGGAGCCGATCCGACCTTCTTCGGACGCGACGGCGTTCTGCGCGGGCTGAAACGTCAAGTCCACGAAGGTGGAATACGCGTGCCGTTCATTGTCCGCTGGCCGGGCCATGTCGAAGAGGGCAAAGTCACTGACCAGCCTGTCATTTTCTATGACCTGATGCCGACTTTCGCCGACATCGCCGGAATCAAAGACTTCCCCGAAGCATACCGCAATAAGACGAAAGAGATCGACTATTTCGACGGAATCTCATTCCTTCCGACTCTACTCGGTAAAGAGCAGACCGAAACCCATCCCCATCTCTACTGGGAATTCGACGAAACAGATCAGATCGGCGTACGTCAGGGTCCCTGGAAACTAATTGTCAAAGGTGGCAAACCGGAGCTCTACAATCTCGACAACGACATCCAGGAACTCAACGACATCGCCGCCGAACACCCCGACAAAGTCAGCGAACTGGTCGAGATCGCACGTCGCGAGCACACCCCCAACCCCTACTTCAGCGTAACGCTCCCCTGATCAGAACTGAAAATAGATAAACGGAGCTACATTCTCGGTCATAAACTCGATGACAAGCTGCACCACGACAACAAAAATCAGCAGCTTGACAGCCCACGGAGCCTTGACGAACCAGCATTCGAGCCGGTCATAGACACGGCTCGGCAGACAGTGTGAGCCGATGATAACGACCATCATCACTGCCCAGACCTTGCGGACCGTGAAAAACGGCACGACATAATCGAGCGAGAAATTCGTGAAGATATTCTTCACGATCAGCCACGAATCCTCCCATGACGCAGCTCTGAAAAAGACAAAAAGCAGCGAGACATAGACCATCGTGAGACCCCACGACAACGCCCTGACAATCCATATGTCCGGCAGGCGCCGCAGCATCGGCTGACAAGCCTTGTGGACCGCAAGCCCGACACCATGCATCGCTCCCCAGAACACGAATTTCCAGGCCGCACCGTGCCAGAGACCGCCGACAAGCATCGTCAGGAAATTGTTGACATAGGTGCGCAGCGTCCCTTTCCGGTTTCCGCCAAGAGGAATATAGACATAATCGCGGAGCCAGGTCGACAGCGAAATGTGCCACCTGCGCCAGAACTCACTGAGGTTCTTCGACTTGTAGGGAAAATCGAAATTCTTCATCAGCCTGAACCCCATGATCATCGCAATGCCGATCGCCATATCGCTATAGCCCGAAAAATCGCAGTAGATCTGCATGACATAGCCGATCAGCCCCATCAGCGATTCAAAACCGGAATAGCCGGTCGGGGATTCAAAAATAAGATCATTATATTGCGCTATGTAGTCTGCTATGATGGCCTTCTTTATGATTCCGAGAATAATAAGCCACAGGCCGCCAAACATCTCGTCGGTCGTCGCATGACGGTTCTCGCGTATCTGCGGCAGGAAATAGTCGGCCCGCACAATCGGCCCGGCCACCAGAGCCGGGAAAAACGAGAGGAAGAAAAGATACTCCAGCCAGGTACGAGTCGGACTGACTGCACCTTTGTAGACATCGACGATATAACTGATCGACTGGAATGTATAGAACGAGATTCCGACCGGCAGAATAATGTCGAGCGGCTGGAAATTACCCTGGACCATCATGTTCCAGTTCCACATGAAAAAATTGGCATATTTGAAATAGCACAGGATTCCAAGCGAGTTGACAATAGAGACAGCCACACACAGACGCCTCAGCCATCGCTTTTCAACCATCGCGACAAGCTTCGAAAGAAGCCAGTCGATCAGAGATGTCCCGATCAGAAGCAGGAAGAAAATCCCCGACGACTTATAATAGAAATAGAGACTGAACGCGACCACGAAAGCGACCATCTGCCACAGACGCTTCTTCAGCAGCGCATAGACCGGAATGAATATAATGAACAGAACCCAGAAAAGCCCGCTCGAAAAAATCATCGGGTTGTCGGCCTCGAATCTCAGGACCTCACATATGTTATGGAATATATTGCTCATCTCCATTGCTGATACGTTTTTGTCATTAAATATTGTTGATCAGTTGGTCGGCGGCTGCAGCGCCACGACCGTTGCCGGACGTCCCGGCGCAGAAGAGTTCGGACGGCGCATCCGGATCGGATGATCCGCATGGAGCGGCATCCACCGCGCGATGCTGTCAAACCAGACCGCAGCCGACTCATAGGTCGGGTGAGCGCCATCCTTCTGGCGGTCAAACTTCATGCCGTTCGAAACGAAAAAGCGGCCGGCAGGGACATTGTTCGCGATAAGTTCATTGATTCCCGTATCCTCCTTCCAGTTCGGCGGACCGATCCAGACATACGGTATATCGCCAAGTTCCTTGAGAATCTTCTTGACATAACGGTCGCGACTCTCGATGATTCCGCGGATAAACAGTTCATTGCCGCCGAGACTGATGAAAACATACGTCGGCTTGAAACGGCGCAGATAATGACGCAGAGTGTCACACTCGGCCCACGTCTTCGTTGTCGAACTATACCATATGACCGAATTGAGCGTATGACCGTTTTCCTTCGCATACGCACCCAGCCGACGGTTGAGCCCCTCGAGCATCGAATCGCCAAAAATCAGTATACTGTGCGACGTCGTGTCAGCCACCAGCCTTTTCTCGACAGGGAGCAACGCAATCTGCTTCAGTGCGACAGAAGCGCCGACATCAGGTCTTTCCGGCTCACGGGTCAGCCGCTCGGCTATCGGAGCCGGTTTCAGCGCGATCCCGAACAGAGAGAATCCGTCGGCCCATGAAATAATGCAGATCAGAAGCAATGCCACAGACAGAACGCCCCAAAGCCCCGAATAATCCTTTAAGCTTTTCATAGGTTCAGAATTTAATTTGTCCCAAAATTAACAAATTTTTCTCTACTATACAAAACGGCCCTCTCTCTTGTTAAAATTAATTAAATAGCATTTCACAACGCAACGTTTTCGTTTCATTACGAAAATAAAAACTAATTTTGCGAAAACTAATCCCTAATCCGGTCATCAAACATGAAGAAAACCCTTTGCTCCGCAGCTGCACTCATTCTCAGCATCTCTTCGATCCAGTCCGAAGTCATCAAGTCGCCCGACGGCAATATTGCCCTCGATTTCTCGCTGACCAACAGCGGATCGCCGCAATACTCCGTCACTTTCAGGAATCGCGACGTGATCCGCCCCTCGATGCTTGGAATGAAACTCAAAACCGGCGGAGACCTGACAGAAGGGTTCAAAATCGAAAGAATCGACAGCACGACAGTCGACGAGACCTGGCAGCCTGTCTGGGGCGAGGAAGCCCAGATCCGCAGTCATTACAAGGAATACACCTTCCGTCTGCTCCAGCCCGCGACAAAACGCAAGATGGACATCCGTTTCCGCC
>JAIDJZ010000373.1 GCA_029051965.1 Paramuribaculum sp.
ACGTTGTCGTCTCCGACCGGGAGCAAGCCGGCTCCATCCTCGAAACACTTCGGGCGGATGCCTATGGCCGCAATGAAATCCCGGCCGTCAGACGACAGCTCACTTCCAGACGACTGAACATCTCCGACCGCGAACTGGCCTCATTCAAAAGAGTGCGTTCAATTCAGGTCAGCGACATGGGGATATTCTCATACCCCTACTTTTTATGCCGCTTCAAGAAAAAAGAGGGCAGACTGTTTTTTGAGAAAACAACCGGCAGCCAACGCAAATCCGGATATATCTACGACAACCGACCCGACTCAAAGGTGTTTTTGGGCGGATGGTCGGTCAATAACGACCCGCAGACCACCTACGACAGCGAAAACTCCGTCGCCGGCAAGATCTACCGGATAGCCGCAGACCGGATCATAATGCTCTTCATCGCCCCCGACGGACGATCTTTCGAGATCTACGAACTGAAAAAATAGCTTCCCGCCCCTTTAGATCAGAAAAAGAGGCCGTAAAAAACCCAACATTCGGTTTTAACTTTTAATGGCGTAGTTTTTAATGGGATTGGGACATTTGTCCCATCCATATTAAAAATTTATCGCTAATTTTGCATGGATTGAAACACAAGTACTTCCTACAACACGAATATGAAAAAGATTCCCGATATTTTAGTTCTACTGTTGTCTGCAATAATATGCATCGGCATTCAATCATGCGCGGACCATGATGATCCCCAGCTCGCACCGATCGACACGACTCAGGTCAGAGTAAGCGCTAACGTCAAGGTTTCACCCGATTCCCGATGGTCGGCTGCGACAGAAGAAATGACTATCAACCTTTCCGACATCAGAATGGAATCTCCGGCCGGAGTTGTCTTAAAAAGCATTTCACTGATAGCAAATAACGGTTCCGCAAGATACACAATCGACGACAAACCTTTTTCCGGTGAGCCACTGGAGTTCAAGATCCCTCTATCAACTATGCGCGGACGAGTCAATCTATCATTGCGGGGCAATCTGATCAAAAAAGATTGCAGAGATGCCGAAGTGATTATTGCTGACAATATCCAGAAAATTGTTTTCTCCGAATCTCCCGAGTTTGAATGCGAAGGTTGGCTGCATGTTTCCGTCAAAAGCCAATCCACTACCGGAGAGGAATATTCCAATTCTTTTGAAGTCAGATCGACCGATCACTTCTCGATCTCCGTTCCACAAAATAAGCTCTACTGGACTCCATCGTCGGGAACAGCTTCCACCATTGAGGTTGCGTTAGGCGGAGGCGCAACTTCCTGGAGTCCGAACACGACTTTTGACTGCAAAATCACCAACACTGCAATAGGCAATTCGTCAGCCGGAAGTCCTACTATTTTTCTGACCCTGCCGAACACCCCCGGCTCTCTCAATTCCAAAAAGTTGCTGCTCTTTGTGACCACCTCATATTTCGGAACATGGGAAAATGTAACCATCGACCCCTATAACCTGAACACTATCTTTAACATCATAGAATCTGAAAAATGACCGCAACCCGCCTCCTCACAGTTTTAGTTCTCCTTACTATCGCTTTCGGCGCTGCCGCCAGAGACATACAGGATCACCCCCGCGCTGAAATAAAGGTCAGCTATAATTACCATCATAAGTTTCTGCGGGGCAGCGATGGCGTGGTTGAAAAGAATACGCCGTTTATATTGCTTGCCAACCGGAATCAGAGCAAGTTTTACTGCCCGTCCACCGAGTTCAAGGATTCGCTCGAATCGACACCTTCGGGTCGCGCAAAATCCAAACAGATGTTCTCGGCAGCTGCCGCGGCTTACGCTCAGACACGCGATCGAAGCGCGATGGACGCCGTTGTCTATCACTCACGGCTTTATGTGCTTAAAATTTTTGACAAATCTGTTTCCACAACCTACGATCAGGCCGGAATGGGGGAATGCGGCTACTATGACGAGCCGTTCTCCGAGACTGAATGGAACATAGTGGAAGACAGCACCAAAACAATTCTGGACTACCAATGCGTCATGGCCACAACTGACTATCACGGTCGCAATTGGACCGTCTGGTTCTCTCCTGAGATTCCTATGCAAGACGGCCCGTGGAAATTCTGCAGTCTGCCCGGACTGATTCTCGAAGCAACCGAACCCTCCGGACAGCACAGCTTCTCCGCTACCGGAATCGAAACAAGCTCACAGACTATCTTCCCCGTTTTCAATACCGAGTATGAGAAGATGAACAGAATAGACATGCTCCGGACCGAAAGGCATTACAAAGAAAACAGCAACGCGATGTTCAAGGCCGCCACAGGCCATGAACTCGGCAGCGGTGTCGATGCCCCCGTAACCGAAGAAAGCCGAAAGTACGACTACCTCGAAACCGACTACCACTGAAATATAAATACGTATGAAAAGGATAATCGCCTATATATTTCTTACTTTTGGTGCTATTACTGCCAATGCTGATAAATGGGTAAGAGATGCGGAGTCCGCAATACTGGAGGTGCATTATACCCGCACCGAGGTGTATGATACAACAATGCGGACGTCCCGCTTTACCAAAGATCCGGTGATTCTGCGTGTAGGCAAGAACAAATCGGTGTTTTTTGGCGCTAAAAAGTTATGGAATGACTCCATCATGGCGGTTGCTCCTGCCACCTTCTGGGAAATTGACCGAGCGAGAGTCATGAGCGACAAAAGAGATGACACACAGTTGCTGTCCGGTCACTATTGGTCGTATGTCTATAAGAATATCCCTGATGGGAAATTGACTGAGCGAGATTACTTCGATTTAGAGCGTTGGCAATATACTGAAGACTGGGAAAAACCGGAATGGGAAATATCGGATGAGACGAAGGAGATAATTGGTTACCAATGTTTCAAGGCTACGACTGACTATCGTGGCCGTCGATGGACAGCGTGGTTCTCTCCAGAGATTCCGGTTCAGGAAGGTCCGTGGAAACTTTGCGGTCTGCCCGGACTGATTCTCGAAGCCTACGATACCGATAAGAATTATCATTTCGAGGCAGACGGACTGAAACAAAATCCCAACTCTGAAGTCGGGATTTTTACATACGATGAAAGACGAGGCTACACTCCTGTGACCCGCGACAAGTTTTTCAACAACTGGTGGAAATTCAAACACGCCAATTTCGCAGCAAAAATGAACGCTGCCTATGGTGTAGGCCCAAAAGCCACACCCGAAGACAACAAGCCAAAGATTGTTCACTACGATAAGGAGGAAACTGATTATCCCCACGACCTATGAACCGTTTTATCACATACCTGATATTTCTCTTTGTCACTGTCTGCGCCGTGGCGCAGGTCAGTGTGACGGGCACGGTTATTGACAAGGAGTGCGATGAGCCTCTTGTCGGGGCATCAGTGATTGTCAAGGACGCGAACGGCAAGATAAAGAAATATGCCACGTCGAAAGCCGACGGAGGGTTCGCCATCTCCATGCCATCCGTAGCCGGATGCCGTCTGGAGGTGTCGATGATGAGCTTCGCCAGAAAAACTATTCCTCTCGACAGCGTCTCTTTTCCGCTGACCGTCATGCTCGAACCGGGCAAGACCATCCTCAAGGAAGTGACCGTAAAGGCCGACCGCATCAAAGAACAGGGCGACACTATTTCATATAGCGTCGGCAGCTTCGCACAGCAACAGGACCGCTCGATCGGCGATGTCCTCAAACGTATGCCCGGAATAGATGTCGCCGACAACGGCAAAATACAGTATCAGGGCGAGGACATCAACAAATTCTATATCGAAGGATCAGACCTGCTCGGCGGAAAGTACGGCATCGCAACCAACGGCATAAACCACGAAGATGTAGGCGCGGTCGAAGTCATGGAGAACCATCAGCCGATGCAGGTGCTGTCGGGCATATCATTCTCCGACAAGGCCGCTATCAATCTGAAACTGAAAAACAAGGCAAAAGCCACCTGGACATTCCACGGCGATGCCGCCGGAGGCTACTCGTGGCAACCCGACGGCGCGATCTGGGACGGCGAACTGTTCGCTATGGCGGTAATGCCCGGTTTCCAGAACATAACGACATTCAAGACCAACAACATCGGCAAAGACCTTTCGGCGCAGGCAACGGATTTCTTCGCGTCACGCCGCGCGACAGGTCTTAGCCGTCTTGTCGGGCTATCGCTTCCCGGCGTTCCCGACCTCAGCCGCAAGCGGACCCTGTTCAACCGCTCGGCTCTCATATCGACCAACAGCCTCTGGAAATTAGGACGCGGAGAACTCAAGGCCCAGATCGACTACTCATTCAACCGCGTGACCGCCGAAGCGGCAAGCGTGACGACCTATTTTCTCAGCGACGGCGACCGTGTCGTGACCGAGAACCGCAAAGGCACCGACCGATCCCACTCCCTTTCCGGCAAATTAGTCTATGAGCTGTACCGGATGACCGCCTTTTTCTACAACACACTGAA
>JAIDJZ010000374.1 GCA_029051965.1 Paramuribaculum sp.
CGGCAGAAAAGAAGCAGCAGATTGTATAAAAGATTTTCGTTCACTTACTATCGTTTAAATTTGAACTCTTACTTATATTAAAACAACAATCACTTTTTTCAAATGAACGAGAAAAACGTACAGGGCAACCTCCAGATCCTCGCAACAGGCAGCATCGCGAAACTGCTTTGGGACTACAGCCTCCCCGCCGTCGTCGGGATGCTCGTCATGTCGCTGTATAATGTCATCGACCGCATCTTCATCGGCCAGGGCGTCGGACCAGATGCGATCGCCGGACTCGCCATAACATTCCCCGTCATGAACGTCTCCGCCGCCCTCGGCGTACTGATCGGCGCCGGAGCAAGCGCGAGGGTCTCGATAATGCTCGGAGCAAAAAACCAGCGCGGAGCCGAAATGGTCCTCGGCAATTCATTCGTGCTGATCCTCATAAACGCCACCCTCTATCTGACAGCATTTGGAATATACCTCGATGACATCCTGCGGCTTTTCGGAGCAAGCGCAGCCACACTCCCCTACGCACGCGATTTCATGACCTGGATAATGCCCGGCATGCTCGTGATGAACATCGGATTCACCCTCAACAACGTGATGCGCTCGTCAGGCTACCCCGTCAAAGCGATGACATCAATGTTTCTCGGCGCAGGCATCAACCTCATCCTCGACCCGATTTTCATCTTCGGCTTCGGATGGGGCATCAAGGGAGCCGCCATCGCAACCGACATCGCAATGGGCATCTTCGCCGCAAGAGTGCTCTACCACTTCTGCCAGAAAAAAACGACACTGCGCTTCACACGCGGTTCCTACAGACTCCACTCGAAAACCGTCCTGGGGATCATCGGAATCGGCGCAGCACCCTCGCTCGTCAACCTCGCATCATGCTTCATCAACGTGATCATCAACAAAAACCTCTACACCTACGGCGGCGACAACGCCGTGGCCGCCGCCGGAATCTTTGTGACCTTCACATCGCTCCTGACAATGGTCGTCGTCGGCATATGCCAGGGCATGCAGCCAATCATCGGCTACAACTACGGCGCCGGACTGATCGGCCGCCTGCGACGCACCTACTCCCTTGCCGTCGTATGGAGCACAGCCATCGTCATACTCGGAACCGTCATCGGACTCACATGCCCGTCGCTGATCGCCCGCGCCTTCACTTCCGATCCGACTCTCATAGCGACAACCGACCGCGCACTGACCCTGTCGATGGTAATGTTCTGGGTCGTCGGCTTTCAGATCGTCTCGACCACATTCTTCCAGAGCATCGGAAAAATCTGGAAATCGATATTCCTGAGCCTATCGCGACAGGTCATCTTCCTGATCCCACTGCTCATCCTGCTCCCCTCCCGCTTCGGACTCGACGGCATCTGGAGCTCTTTTCCGCTCAGCGACACATGCGCCACAATCGTGACCCTCTCAATGATAGCCTGGCAAATGAAAGCGATTTCGCGCGAATCCGCACTTCATCATTAAAAAACATAGCTCTACAACATATTTTTACCCCTTAAAACCACAATTACCCCGACAAATTGAATTTTACGTCGAAAAAGTTTGCATAATCACTAATTTGTAACTATTTTCGCAATAGTCAAATTAAATACCCTCTGAAATCCTAAACCAAAATTTAAATGAGTTACCTGAAATTTGATAAAAACCTGATGATTAATCTTGAGCAATCCCTTCTTAAAGAGACGCTCCGGACAAATCAGGCAGGCGCTTATCACTGCTCTTCGGTGGTGGATTGCAACACGCGCAAGCAACATGGGCTGCTCGTGATCCCCATCCCCGAATTCAACAACAGCTGGCATGTCATGCTCTCGTCACTTGACGTTTCGGTAATCCAGCACGGAGCTTCGTTCAACCTCGGCCTCCATCGCTACAACGGCGGAGTCTACAGCCCCAACGGTCACAAATACATCCGTGAGTATGACTGCGAAAGCGTTCCCAGAACTACTTATCGCGTCGGTGGTGTCATCCTTACAAGAGAAAAAATTTTCATCTCGAATGAAAACCGAATCTTAATCCGCTACACCCTCCTTGAGGCTCATTCCCCGACAACTCTGCGCTTCCGGCCGATGCTTGCTTTCCGCGAAGTCAACCAGCT
Organism: Paramuribaculum sp.; assembly: GCA_029051965.1. GTDB lineage: Bacteria > Bacteroidota > Bacteroidia > Bacteroidales > Muribaculaceae > Paramuribaculum. The sequence goes on from JAIDJZ010000374.1 coordinate 2,105, forward strand.
GGTCGTTGCCAACGACGCCCTCAACGGCGAGTGTCCCGCCGTCAACAACGGCATAAGCTGCCGCCTCTATCCCGGCTATCCCGACCTCTACATGCAGTTCAACCGCAAACCGACATGGGTCAGCGAGCCAAACTGGTACAAAGGATTCGAATACATCAAAGACCTCGAACGCGGCGTGCCCTACACAGAAGACCTCTGGGTGCCCGGATACTTCGAAATCCCCATCAAAAAAGGAGAATCGATAATCTTCTCCGCCGGCATCTCCGAAGTAAGCCCCCGCTCGCTCTCGAAAATGTACGAAAACGAGATCGCGACACGAACCTGCCGCACAAGCTTCTTCAACTGCCTCAAGAACGCAGCAAAGCAGTTCTACCTCCGCGACAAAGACGGAATGTTCCTGCTCTCCGGCTATCCGTGGGGTAAAATTCTCGCGCGAAACACATTCATGTCCCTCCCCGGAACAACTATCGCAATCGACCACAGAGCCGACTACGAAGCCATCATGGACACGGCTGCAAAAGCCCTGCAGCACTACATACTGACCGGACAGCCTGATCCCAGAATAAAAGGCATCGACCTGCCCGACATCCCACTCTGGTGCGTCTGGGCCCTTCAGCAATACGCGAAAGCCTACGGCAACGACGCCGCAAAAGAACGCTACCTCCCGCTCATCGCGGAAATCATGGAATACATCCTCGACAACCGACATCCAAACCTTCAGGTGCGCCAGGACGGCCTCGTCAACACCAACGGCTCCGACTCCCCGGTATCGTGGATGAACGCCGCTTGGAACGGACGCCCCGTAGTCCCGAGAACCGGACTCCTTGTCGAATTCAACGCATTGTGGTATAACGCCCTCGTATTTGCTTCGACCCTTCTGGAAAACGAAACCGACTACTCAGCGCTCCGCGAACAGCTCGTGGCTACTGCCGATTCGCTAAAACCGGCATTCGTCAGCACATTCCTCAACGACTACGGCTACCTCTACGACTACGTCTGCGACAACTACGCCGACCCATCCGTACGTCCCAACATGGCCGTTGCCATCGGACTCGACTATTCGCCGCTCGACCGTCAGCAGAGAAAAGGCGTCCTCGACGTGATCACTCGCGAGCTTCTAACTCCAAAAGGACTCCGCACCCTGTCGCCGAAAAGCTTCGGCTACCGCCCGTTCTATCTCGGCTCGCCCGAAGAACGCGAAATGGCACTCCACAACGGTCCCGCCCGTCCGTGGCTCTTCAGCTTCTATGCCGAAGCATACCTGCGCGTTTTCGGCCACAGCGGAGCAAGCTACATCGACCGCATGCTGATCGGCTACGAAGACGAAATGTCTAACGGATGCATCGGTTCGCTCTCGCAGCTCTACGACGGAAACCCGCCATTCGGAGGCCGAGGCGCCATCAGCCATGCCACAAACGTGGCAGGCATCCTGCGCACCATTACGACCCTCAAGAAATTCACCATCTGACCCACCTCATTTAATCTTAAAAACATCGCAACATGAAAGCTTTAATGTTCGGGTGGGAATTTCCACCTCATATCCTTGGCGGACTCGGCACTGCAAGCTACGGCCTGACAAAAGGCATGTGGGAATGCGGGGACATGGAGATCGACTTCGTTATCCCCCGACCCTGGGGCGACGAAGAGCGCTCGTTCGCAAACATTATCGGCGCTTCACAGGTGCCGGTGGCCTGGCGTGACGTCAGCCGCGAATATGTCGAAAAACGAATCGGAAACGTCATGAACCCCGACCTCTACTTCGACCTTCGCAGCCACATCTACGCCGACTTCAACTACCTCCACACTAACGACCTCGGTTGCATTGAATTCTCCGGACGCTACCCCGACAACCTCCTCGAAGAGATCAACAACTATTCGATCTGCGCCGGAGTAATCGCACGCACACTGACGTTCGACGTAATCCATTCCCACGACTGGCTTACATACCCCGCCGGAATACACGCAAAGAAAATCACCGGCAAACCACTCGTAATCCACGTCCATGCGACCGACTTCGACCGCTCCCGCGGAAAAGTCAACCCGACAGTTTTCGGAATCGAGCTCGACGGAATGCACAACGCCGACCACATTATAACAGTCAGCAACCTCACCCGACAGACCGTAATCGAAAAATACGGCATCGACCCGGCGAAAGTGACAACTGTCCACAACGCCGTAACCCCGCTCAGCGAAGAACTCCTGAACGTGGAAGCCCAGAAACCGAAAGAAAAAGTCGTGACATTCCTCGGACGAATCACAATGCAGAAAGGTCCGGAATACTTCGTTGAGGCTGCTGCAAAAGTCCTCAAGAACAACCACAATGTCCGCTTCGTAATGGCGGGTTCCGGCGACATGATGGACAAAATGATCCACCTCGCCGCCGAACGCGGCATCGCCGACCGATTCCACTTCCCCGGCTTCCAGAAAGGCAAACAGGTCTATGAAATGCTCAAGGCCTCCGACGTCTACATCATGCCCTCCGTTTCCGAACCCTTCGGAATCTCTCCGCTCGAAGCCATGCAGATGGGAGTTCCCTCGATCATCTCAAAACAGAGCGGATGCGCCGAGATTCTCAGCAACGTCATCAAGACCGACTACTGGGACATCGACGCAATGGCCGACGCTATAAACTCGATCGTAACATATCCGGCAATGTACAACCAACTTCGTGAGGACGGTCTCAACGAAGTCAACCAGATCACATGGGACAAAGTTGGTGCGAAAGTAATCGACATCTACAACAAAGTCATCAACAAGAATTAACCACATCTCCTCGCATCTCAACCAATAATAAATCAAACTCATGAAAGCAATCTGTTTTTATTTCCAGATACATCAGCCATTCCGTCTGAAACGCTATCGTTTCTTCGACATCGGCAACGACCACTACTACTACGACGATTTCGCCAACGACGACATCCTCACCCGCATAGCTCAGCGCAGCTACATCCCTGCCGCCGAAACACTTCTCCACATGCTCGAGACCTATCCCAACTTCCGTTGCGCGTTCTCGATCTCCGGAGTCGCACTCGAACAGCTTGAGCAATACGTTCCCGAATTCATCGACATCATGAAGAAACTGATCGCGACAGGTCGCGTCGAAATCCTCGGCGAAACCTACGCCCACTCCCTTTCTTCACTCATCGATCCGGAAGAATTCGCTAATCAGGTACGCGTCCACGACGAAAAAATAATGTCGCTCTTCGGAGTCAAACCGAAAGTGCTCCGCAACACCGAGCTGATCTATTGCGACGAAATGGCTCCGCAGATCCTCGAACTCGGCTACAAAGGCGTCATCACCGAAGGTGCAAAACACATCCTCGGATGGAAATCGCCCAACTACCTCTACTGCGCTGCAAGCGCTCCCAAGCTGAAAATACTGCTCCGCAACGCAAAACTCTCTGACGACATTTCTCGTCGATTCAGCAACTCTGACTGGGAAGCCTACCCCCTGACTGCCGACAAATACATCGACTGGATCGCATCAACACCTCAGGAAGAGCAGATCATCAACCTCTTCATGAACCTCGAGACATTCGGAGAATTCCATCCGCGCGAAACAGGTATCTTCCAGTTCCTCGAAGCTCTCCCCTACTTCGCTCAGGACCGCGGCATTGAATTCGTCACCCCGACCGATGCCGTATCAAAACTCAAGCCCGTCGGCGAACTCTCCGTTCTCCACCCCATCTCCTGGGCCGACGAAGCTCGCGACACATCCGCATGGCTCGGAAACAAACTTCAGGACGAAGCATTCCAGAAACTCTACTCTGTCGCCGAACGCGTTCGCCTTTGCGAAGACCGACGTCTGAAACAGGACTGGTACTATCTCCAGGGAGCCGACCACCTCATCTACATGGCGACAAAACACCTCGCCGACGGCGCCGCAACCACGACATTCTCTA
>JAIDJZ010000375.1 GCA_029051965.1 Paramuribaculum sp.
TGGGAGTTGACTGACGTCAATGACCGAACCCGAATCCCTCAGGCGACGACCCGGATGAGCCGTTATGACACACCCGCTTTTATAATCTTTTATAATAAGTCAGGAATATCACTTGCCTCCCGCCTGCGGAAGCACATCGCTCTTCGGAGTCGGCGTCTTCACCGGCTCCAGACCGCGGTTGCGCAGCAGCGCGTCAACGCTCGGACGATGGCCGCGGAACTTCACATAGAGATCCATCGGATCTTCGCTGCCTCCCGACTCAAGAACCGTCTCCTTGAACTTGCGGGCCGTCTCCGGATCGAAAACTCCCTTTTCCTTGAACAGTTCGAATCCGTCAGTGTCGAGCACCTCCGCCCAAAGATAAGTATAGTAGCCCGACGCATAGCCGTCGCTGCCGAAAACATGGCGGAAATAAGGGCTACGGTAACGGAACTGCACCTCGGCAGGCATTCCCAGACTCTGGGCCACACCCTTCTCGAAAGCCGAGACATCAGTGTCGCCGTCCGGATTCAGCTTGCCATACTGCAGGTCGAGCAGCGCGGCTCCGACAAGCTCCGTAGTCGTAAATCCCTGATTATGGGTCGACGCCGCCTCAAGCTTGCTGATCAGCTCGTCGGGGATAACCTCGCCGGTCTTGTAGTGGCGGGCATAAGTCTTCAGGAGCTCCGGCTCAAGAGCCCAGTGCTCATGGATCTGCGAAGGCAGCTCAACAAAATCGCGGTCCACATTCGTACCAGCCTGACTGCGAAGCTTAGCCTGAGTCAGCATACCGTGGAGACCGTGGCCGAACTCATGAAACATCGTCTCGACCTCGTCGAGAGTAAGCAGCGCAGGCATATCGCCCGAAGGCTTCGAGAAATTGCCGACATTGAACACGATCGGACGCTGGCTCTTGCCGTCCGGATCGCGGAACGCTCCCTGAAATTCACTCATCCACGCTCCCTGACGCTTCGACGCGCGCGGGAAATAATCCGTCATGAACACAGCGACATGCTCGCCTTTCTCATCCTTGACCTCATAGACCTTCACCTCCGGATTATACTTCGGAGCGTCGGGCAGCTCAGTGAATGTGACGCCATAGAGACGCTGCGCCATCGAGAAGATTCCCTCTCTGACATTATCGAGCGAGAAATAGGCTCTGACCTCATCCTCATCGAGATTATACTTGTCGCGGCGCACCTTCTCGGCATAGTAATAATAGTCCCACGGCTCGATCTTGATTCCCGCACCCTCACGGTCGGCAAGCGCCTGCATCTCCTTGACCTCGTCTGCCACACGGTTCACAGCCGGACGCCAGATCTCGAGCAGAAGATCCTCTGCGGCCTGCGGTGTCTTAGCCATGACATTGTCGGTCGCATAAGCAGCGAAATTCTCAAATCCCAGAAGCTGGGCCTTACGGGCGCGAGCCTTGAGAATGCGGTTGATGACCGGACGGTTGTCATACTGACCCGACGACGCGAGATTGATATAACCCTCATACATCTTCTGACGGAGTGCGCGGTTGTCGGCATACTGCAGCAGCGGCAGACGGCTCGGAGCGTGAAGCGTGAAAAGCCACTGGCCCGGTTTACCGGCGGCCGACGCCGCCTCTGCCGCCTGAGCCACCGACGACGCCGGAAGGCCCGCCAGCTCAGACTCATTGCCGACATATAGCTCAAATGCGTTCGTGTCGTTCAGAAGATTCTTGTTGAACAGCAGGAACAGATCCGTCAGCTCCGTATTGATTTTCTTAAGCTCATTCTTGTCTTGCTCCGACAGAAGAGCACCATTGCGGGTAAACTGCTTGTAAGCCTGCTCGACAGCACGCATCTGCTGAGCATCGAGTTTCAGCTTCTTGCGGTTGTCATAGACCTGCTTGACCTTCTTGAAAAGGCCCGCGTTCATCATGACCTCGTCATTGACCTGCGAATACATCGGATAAGCCTTCTCGGAAATGGCAACCATCTCCGGACACGACTCCGTCTCGTCCAGTGCCGAGAAAACGGTCATCACGCGGTTCAGCAGACGGCCAGCCTTCTCCATAGCGAGAATCGTATTCTCGAAATCGGGAGTGGCGCGATTGCGGACAATAGCCGAGATCTCGGCCTTATACTCCTCTATGCCCTGTTCAAGAGCCGGAAGATAATGTTCATAGCGGATCTGCTCGAACGGGGGAATGTTGTAGGGAGTTTCATAGGGCTGCAGAAACGGATTGTCGCCCTTTGTCGGACTCCCTGCTGCATGCGACGCGATCGGCAGTACGATACAGGCCGCGAGTGTGAGAATCGGTTTAATCATAATTGGTTTTTTATTTATGTGTTGTTAATTTGTCATTATCTCCTTTGCCTTGACCACCTCTCTTACCCGTCAGCTCAAACCACGCTATAAGGGGAAAATGGTCGCTCGACGGATTCGATCCGACCCACGACCGAAGAGGCTTCATGTTTCCCCTGTAGAGGATATGGTCGATTCGGAAAAAGAACCGGTCCGCATGATACGTGATCGCCGGACCAAGACCCGCCTCGCGATACGCGTCATGCAGATCGTCGCCAAGTATAAGTCGCTGGGCATAACAGCCCGGTATATCATTGAAATCGCCGCACACTATCACCGCGCCCTCTGTCGAGTCGACTGCCGACCTGACAACCTGTGCCTGGATAGCACGCTTGCGCAGTGCCGACGTCAGCTTCGAGATCAGCGACGTCCGGATCACTCCGACATCCTCCGCATTGCCGCTCGTCAGCTGATGATAAAGCTCCTTGTCGCCTGCTGTCAGACCGAGCGACTGGAGATGCAGATTGAAAATAGTGATCTTCTCCTCCGGCAGATCGACCACATAGCGGTTGACATCATAAAGCCACTGATCCTCATGACGGATCAGATCGACCTCGACCGGAAAACGCGAGAAAATTCCCATCCCGCGGGAATTCACATGCATATAAGGATACGCCGCCTCAAGACGGGCACACTGGTCCTCCGTCACATTCTTCTTCCCCGCACGTATAGGCAGCCCCTCCTGACACACAACAATATCGGGACTCTCACGGAGAATATACTCTATCGTCGGATTTCCTCCATCGAGATCACAGTAGCCCTTCGAGAAATCATCGAGATTCAGCATATTATATGTCATCAGCTTGAACTTCGCCGCATCGCTACGCTCGATCTCCGCGACCGTCGGTCGGAAAAAATGCATCGGACAGAAAGTCAGTATCGCCGACATCGAAAACGCCAGCGAAATGACCGTGACGATTGCCGCACGGCGAAACCAGACGACACTGACCCCAAGCAGCAACACCGACCATCCGAGAACAAGCGGAAACAACATTGCCCCGACTGCCCACACGGCCCCGTCCTGCGGATTGACCATACCCCCGTAGCCCGTGACAAGCAACAGACATCCGGTCACAATGCTCGTCAGCATCGCAAACGCCCGCAAAACGCGGTTTCTGACCGGTGAAAAAATGCCTCTCTTCAAATATCTGTCCTCTGCTAAAAGTCTGTTTCTAAACTTAATCAATTAAAACCTGATCCGGAAAACCTCCCGCATCACTGACGGCCGCCGCGCCTCCTCAAACGCTTGCTCAGATTGAACAGCTCCGTCCGCTCCGACGGCGAAAGAGCCTCGAAGCCCGAGACCCGCACTCGGTCGAGAAGACGATCAAGATAAGCCTCGTCACTCTCCGTCACACCATCGGCGACGCCTCCGGCCGACCTGCGACGGCGCGACACAGCCAAAGTCCGCAGACGAAGCCCCGCCACTATTCCGGCAATCGCGCCTCCCAGATGAGCCGCATTGCTCCCAGGATACCCCCCGGTGAAACCCACAAGAGAAATCGCAATCATGACCGGAGCGACCCATTTGATGCGCACTCGGCCGATCAGAAACAGATCGATCCGCCGTTCCGGTTCGACAACCGTTGCCGCCAGAACGACCGCCATCACAGCCGCCGACGCTCCGATAAGTCCGCCGTCTGCCCCCGCGAAGCCCGTCGCAACCCCGTAAAGGAAAAACAACGCTGCCCCGCAGAATCCGCCGCCGAGATAAACAGCCGTAAGCCCCCTCTCTCCGGCACTCCCCTGAAGAAAACTCCCGAAAAGCGCAAACCAGAGAAGGTTGAAAATAAGATGCATCGGTTCATACTGGACGAACATATAGCTCAGAACAGTCCACGGACATGACGCAAGACCGGAAAACGTCTCAGGAAGGCCGAGCGAATTGACACACGCCCCGACCCACTCCTCATGACCGCTCAGCAGACCCGCTGCTCCGACCAGACGCAACACAACGAAAACAGCCACATTGATTCCGAGAATCCATGTGATTGCCGATCGGCGCGAAAACACATTCTTCGCCCCTACGACCACTCTGCTTCGCCCGTCAAACCGCTCCATCCGATCAATAATAAGGGCCGTTCACAACTCCCCTCTTCTTCCAGTAGAGAAGCATCAGGAAACCGACAAGCATTCCACCCAGATGAGCGAAATGAGCCACTCCGTCATTAGCCGTACTGATACCGATAAGAAGCTCGAAAACAACAAATCCGACAATCATCCACTTAGCCTTGACCGGAACTGGGATAAACATCAGATAGAGCGGTCGGTTCGGGAAAAGCATTCCGAAAGCAAGCAGAATCCCGTAGATCGCGCCAGATGCACCGACTGTCGTGAAGAAATTCAGATTCGCCGCCATCTGACCGGGCATCGTAGACAGATACGTCCGCATCAGATCCGCCGACGTATGGTTCATCACTGCAAGCCTGTCGACAATCATATTCTCCAGCGTCAGCGCCCAGACACCCTCCTGAATCAGGGCCGCACCGACGCCACACGAAACATAGTAGAACAGAAAACGCTTAGCCCCCAGCAGACGCTCAAGCACGATTCCGAACATAAAAAGCGAAAACATATTGAACAGAATGTGCGTCAGACTCCCCGTCGAATGCATGAACATATACGTAAACAGCTGCGCCGGATTGAAATCAGGCGCCTCGAAATAGTGAAGCGCACACACTTCCATCAGACGGTCGCCCGTTCGCGCCGGAAACACCATCATCACAATCCACACAAGGAAATTGATTATTATCAGATTTTTCGTCACCGGTGGCAAAGACCGGACGACATTGCTGAACTGACTCATTGAAAACTATATTAAGAGACTATAACAATTACAAAATTACAAAATTCCCGCCGATTTCATGCTATTACCACCCCTTTGACAACATTTATTTAATTTTTTGGCATTTTTTTTTGGTTTTATTGTGATGCTTGAATTATTATTTCTATATTTGTGCAGTCAAAGAAACTGTTTTAAATTTAATTTACGGGATTCTACGATAGAATCTTATCTCCCGAATCTCCAACAATTATATTTCAGACAGTGTCAGAAACCATTGTCAGTTGGATGCAACCTACCGGACGGACTTCAACAAGATTTTCCCGCATTGATCCTTTAAATCCTACTACCTGAACATCATTCCCGAAACCTTGACTGTCTGCGCTTTGCCCTCCTTCTGCATCCATTCCGGACCAAATCGGTCTCGTTCTGAACAATTAACTATTTTATTCATATTTTTCTAACCCAAAAACCCATGAACAAGACAGAGCTTATCAACTCAATCGCAGAAAAAGCAGGACTCTCGAAAGTCCAGGCCAAAGCCGCTCTTGACGCAACAATCAACACTATCAGCGAACAGCTCGTTAATGGTGACAAAGTCGCACTGGTCGGATTCGGTACATTCGCCGTAGCAGAAAAAAGCGCACGCAAAGGAATCAACCCCCGGACAAAAGAAGTAATCGAAATCCCCGCTCGCAAGCAGGTCAAATTCAAACCCGGCGCCGAACTCAACGACGTCGTAAAATAAGACCGGCATCTGTCAGATACAACCCGATAACGACAGCGTCCCGCGCCAAGCGCATCCCGGACGCTGTCCTTTTTTTTTAATCCGCCCAGCGGCCCCACCCCGTAACCGCCACATAATTATTGTAAAAATTTGCCTCGTAATTGCTAATAACAAAAATATTTACGAAATTTGCATTGCGAAGTAGGCCTCAACAGGCCGCCTCGCCACAATCGACTAATTATCAACCCTTTTAATATTCCACATCTTTCAACATGAAGAAAAGCGCTCTGCAAATTGCCCGCGCGGCTTATCAGCCCAAACTTCCTGTTTCTCTGACCGGCTCTGTTATCGCCGTAGAAGGAAACCCCACTCAGTCTGTGGCCGACCAGGAAGAGATCAAGAAACTGTTCCCCAACACCTACGGGCTTCCCGAAATCCGTTTCGAGAAAAACCCCGCGCCCGGCGTAGGCAAGCCCATCAATGTTGGTGTGATCCTCTCCGGCGGTCAGGCTCCCGGCGGACACAACGTTATCAGCGGTCTCTTCGACGGCATCAAGAAAATCAACAAAGACAGCCGACTCTTCGGATTCCTCATGGGTCCCGGCGGACTCGTTGACCACAAATATGTTGAACTGACCGCCGACATAATCGACGAATACCGCAACACTGGCGGTTTCGACATCATCGGTTCCGGACGTACCAAACTCGAAACCAAAGAACAGTTCGACAAAGGTCTCGAAATCCTCAAACAGCTCGAAATCTCTGCCCTCGTGATCATCGGCGGCGACGACTCTAACACCAACGCAGCGATCCTCGCCGAATACTACAAGGAAATCGGCGCAGGCGTTCAGGTTATCGGTGCTCCGAAAACTATCGACGGCGACCTCAAGAACGAAGTCGTTGAAGCTTCCTTCGGATTCGACACCGCCACTAAAGTCTACTCCGAACTCATCGGTAACATCCAGCGCGACTGCCGCTCAGCTAAAAAATACTGGCACTTCATCAAACTCATGGGTCGCTCCGCTTCCCACATCGCTCTCGAATGTGCACTCCAGACTCAGCCCAACGTCTGCATTATCTCTGAAGAAGTCGAAGACAAAAACCAGACCCTTCAGGACGTTGTCAACTACATCGCAGACATCGTAGCCGCTCGCGCTGCTAAAGGCGACAACTACGGAACTGTCCTGATCCCCGAAGGTCTCATCGAGTTCATCCCCGCAATGAAAAACCTCATCGCCGAACTCAACGACCTCCTCGCACGCACTCCCGACTTCGCCGAAAAAGCTTGGCCCGAACAGCGTCAGTACGTCCTCGACAACCTCTGCGACAAAAACGCTAAAGTCTACGCTTCGCTCCCCGAAGGTGTTGCACGTCAGCTCAGCCTCGACCGCGACCCCCACGGAAACGTTCAGGTTTCACTCATCGAAACCGAAAAACTCCTCTCCGAAATGGTCGCCAACCGTCTCAAGGAAATGGCGAAAGAAGGTAAGTTCGTTGGCAAATTCGCACCCCAGCACCACTTCTTCGGCTACGAAGGTCGTTGTGCAGCTCCCTCTAACTTCGACGCCGACTACTGCTACGCACTCGGCTACAACGCTGCCAACCTCATCAACGCTGGTGTCACTGGCTACATCTCATCACTCCGCAACCTCACAAAACCCTCCGTTCAGTGGCTTGCCGGTGGTGTGCCCATCTCGATGATGTTCAACATGGAGCGCCGCCACGGACAGCTCAAGCCCGTAATCCAGAAAGCTCTCGTACGTCTCGATGGCAAACCCTTCCAGCGCTTCGTCGCAAAACGCGACAAATGGGCTCAGGAAACATGCTACATCTACCCCGGACCTATCCAGTACTTCGGCCCTGCTGAAGTCTGCGACCAGCCCACCCTGACACTCCAGTACGAGCACCTCGACAAATAATCTCCTCCATTTTTTCATATCCTTTTTTACAGCTTGCAAGGCGCTGTGTCAAAATTTTGACACAGCGTCTGTTATTTTCTGCCGGATAGCCGGCGGTTTGTCAGAACGACTCAGATGCTAGGCGCTAAGGCCGAGGATGATGGGAGCGGACTGCCGTCCGTGACCGATC
>JAIDJZ010000376.1 GCA_029051965.1 Paramuribaculum sp.
CGCTCCTTCATCACAAGACAAAAATCACTCAGAGATATGCGACCCCAGCATTAACAAATATTGGGGAACCGGCTCTATCTCAGCAGTCCGGTTCAATCCCCGCCGCAATCATCGCCTCGCGCCGTTCGACGCAGGTCCCGCAGCGGCCGCAGTGAGTTTCTCCTCCCTTATAGCAGGAATAGGTCAGAGAATAGTCTACACCGATTTCCGCCCCGCGGCGCGCTATCTCCACCTTTGACATATGCGTATAGGGAGCACGCAGTTCAATCCCGTCATATGTTCCGGCACCTATCGCCCGACCCATCGACTCTATGAACTCCGGGCGACAGTCGGGATAGATCGCATGATCACCGCCATGATTGGCGATCATGACAGCTTTCAGCCCGCGGCTTTCGGCAATGCCGGCAGCCACCGACAGCATGATGCCGTTGCGGAACGGCACGACTGTCGAACGCATGTTCCCGTCCTCATAATGGCCTTCTGGAATCGCATCGGCCCCGCTCAGCAGTGAACTTTCGAAATAGCGCCCTATGAATTCAAGATCGATCTCAATCAGTTCGATTCCGAGACGGCGACAGTTTTCGCGCGCGCATTCCGCTTCGCGGTGATTATGGTTAGCGCCATAGTTGAAATTGACCGCTGCGGCAATCGAGTCCGCATAGTCATAGAGCATAGTTGTCGAATCCATGCCTCCCGACAACACTATCAGACAATCCTTTTCCATATATATATATTCAGTCAGCCGGTGGGATTAGAAATCGTTACGGAAAGCGGCAAGCATGCGGGCCTTCACCATATCCTGATGCTCCTCGTCGCCATAGTTTGCGAAGGGGTAGATCGAGATTCCGCCCCGCGGAGTGAACAGCCCTATGACCTCAATATAGCGCGGATCCATGAGTTTTACGAGGTCCTTCATTATAATATTGATGCAGTCCTCGTGGAAGTCTCCGTGGTTGCGGAAACTGAACAGATAGAGTTTGAGACTCTTGCTCTCGACCATCCGTTCGCGCGGGATATAATTGATTATGATTCTGGCAAAATCAGGCTGTCCGGTTTTCGGACAAAGTGAGGTAAACTCGGGGCATGTGAAGGTTACGAGATACTCGTTTTCAGGATGCTTGTTGACAAACGACTCAAGCACTTCGGGTGCATATTCGGTCGGATATTTTACAGAAGTGTCTCCCAGACGAGTCACCCCTTCGAGTTGGTCTTCTGTTCTCATCTTGATTATTCTATTAATTCTTAGCGTTGAATTCTCTCAATTCTATAAATAGTTTCATTATCGATTTCGCATAGCGGTCGTTGGCGGCCCAGCGTCCGGAGAGTTCCGACCAAGTCGGCGCCACTCCGCGGGCAACGAAACGGAAACGGGGGTCGATAAGCTGCTCCCCCTCCGGAATCGGATCGCTGCACGCATAGGCATAGAGGTGCTGGATCTGCGCCGTCACACCCTGTTCGACCGTTTCGAACGAATGGCCACGCTGGCCGCGCTTGATGACACCCAGTCCGCAGTAGTTGTGCTGATCGGCGGTCACACTCGTTCCGTCGGCAAACCGAAACCACCCGGTTTCCAGAATGCTCTGGCAGAGCGCTACGTCACCCCTGATCCCATAACGGCGGCCTACCTTGATGTAGGCATCGGCGATCTCGATCGGAAAATCGGGATTATGCCGCGCCACAAAGCGCTGAAGCACCTCCGCATCAATTTCCGGCTCACCGGCGATCGGCAAGGCGACCATCATGTCAACCAGGTTCTCCCGCGACTTGGCCGGTTTTGCTCCCGCCTGCGGCTGTTCGCCATAGTCAGGAATCTCTTCGGGCCACGCCACCTCTTCTTCTTCTTCATGTTCCATTTCTTTTCCCGTTGTTGCGGGAATTTCCGGTTTCCGTTCGGCTTCGGCCTGAAGAACGCCGAAAAACAAAACGGCAAAGACGATAATAGCTGAATGTTTCATTGATAAATTGTTGAACGGGATCTGAACGGTGTATTTCTAAGCGGGAGCTTCGGGGTCGACCGCCATCAGGCTTCCGGTACGGGAGTCCATTATATAGCCTCTCACGGTCACTCCCTCCGGAGGCATCAGCGGGTGGCGCGCGACAAGGTCGACAGTTTCCTGAACCGCCGACGCAGTGTCGTCGAATCCGTGAAGCCAGCTGTCGAGATCGATTCCGCAGTGTTTCATCAGCGAGATGTTTCCGGCGGGCACACCGCGCTCCATCATCAGTTTCTGCATCTCTGCAGAATCCATGCCCTGAACACCGCAGCCCGTGTGGCCGATGATCATTATTTCATTGACACCAAGCTCATAGACTGCCACAAGCAGACTACGCATTGCGCTGTCGAAAGGATTCGTGATCGTTCCGCCAGCATTCTTTATGATCTTGACATCTCCGTTTTTCAGGCCAAGCGCGGCCGGAAGCAATTCGACAAGCCGTGTGTCCATGCAGGTGACAATCGCTATGCGCTTGTTAGGATATTTGTCGGTCAGAAAACGCTCGTAACCTTTATTCTCGACAAATGACCTGTTAAAACTGATAATTTCGTCAATCATTACTGCGTATTTTTAATATTGTCAGACATTAAGAGAGTCGTTTGAATTCAAATCAAATCTCAATTCTTTGCCGCGAACTCCTGAAAAAAGCACTCCGAACCGCCAGGCGACTTCGCCGCTGACAATCGTCATGTCGACTTTATTGTTGACTGTCAGCCCATTGAGAGGCGTCCAGCCGCAACGACTCAGAACGTGTGCGTCAGTAATCGTGTAAGGATCACAATCGTTGTCGACCAGTACGAGGTCGGCATAATAGCCCGGACGGATGAATCCGCGGCGGTCGATGCCGTAGATTACCGCCGGATTATGGCACATCTTCTCGACAATCTCCGCTACGGTAAACACTCCCTCCTCGGCCATCTGCAACATCAGAGTCAGCGAGAACTGGATCAACGGCATTCCTGAGACAGCCGTCAGAGCTGTGCCGAGCTTCTCTTCGGCGAGATGCGGCGCATGGTCGGTCGCGATTGTATCGATCAGGCCGTTGCGCACACCTTCGCGCAATGCCTCACGGTCAGCCGGACGCTTGATTGCCGGATTGCATTTGATCCGCGAGCCGAGCATCCCGTACTGCTCATCACTGAAAGCAAGATACTGCGGACAGGTTTCTGCTGTCACGAGTTTTCCTTCGGGAGACCCCGGCTCAAGCAGAGCCAGTTCATCGGCAGTCGATACATGAAGCAGGTGGAGGCGATGGTTCATCCGGCGGGCGGTCGCCACGGCTTTCTGCGAGGCCGAAAAGCAGACACGATGATTGCGGATGACGGGGTGGAACTCCATCTCAAGTTCCTCGCCATAACGCTCCACGACCGCATTACGGTTGGCGTTGAGGAGAGTCTCGTCCTCGGCGTGCACGGCCATGAGGGCGGGAACCTCAGCCATTATCCGCTCCATTACTTCAAGAGAATCGACAAGCATTCCGCCTGTCGAAGATCCCATGAACAGTTTCACTCCGGCACACCGCGAATAGTCGACGTTCTTCAGCTCTTCAAGATTGTCGGCAGTCGCGCCGATAAAGAACCCGTAGTTTGCCAGACTCACTTCAGACGCACGCCTGAGTTTATCCTCGAGCGCGCTCACAGTGACTGTCGGGGGCTTGGTGTTGGGCATGTCGACAAACGAGGTCACACCGCCGGCAACAGCCGCGCGACTCTCCGTCTCCATGTCGGCCTTGCGGGTCAGACCGGGATCACGGAAGTGGACATGGGTGTCGATGACACCGGGCAGAAGCAGACGGCCACGGCCATCGATCAGTTCGGCACCGCTCTTCAGCGATTCCTCCGGATCGCCATCGCCAACAGACCGGATGAATTCACCCTCGATTTCAACATAGCCGTGAAAAGAGCGTCCTTCGTTGACAACGTAGACATTATGGATAATTGTTCGCTTACTGTTCATTGAGTTTAGGATATTTTCTGAACCAACTTGAAACTTTCAGACGGATAACGCCGAAGAATGCCTCGCCGAAAATCCCACCTGACATCTTGCTTGTTCCGAGCACACGGTTGACAAACACAATCGGAACTTCCGCGATACGGAATCCGCATTTTGAAGCGGTAAATTTCATCTCGATCTGGAAAGCGTAGCCCTTGAACCGGATCTTGTCGAGCTCGATGGTGCGGAGCACATCGCGCCGGTAGCATACGAAGCCGGCCGTAGTGTCATGGACATGCATTCCGGTCACCTTTCTGACATAGACCGAGGCATAGTAGGACATTATCACGCGACCCATCGGCCAGTTGACAACATTCACTCCGGTGACATAACGCGACCCGACGGCAACATCCGCGCCACCTTCGCTGACAGCCTTGTAGAGTTCGGGGAGTGAGTCGGGATTATGCGAGAAGTCCGCATCCATCTCGAAGATATATTCATATTGGGGTCGTTCGAGAGCCCAACGGAATCCGGCGATGTAGGCAGTTCCGAGTCCCAGTTTGCCCGAACGCTCGACGAGATGCACGCGGCCCGGATGTTCGGCCATTTTTTCGCGGACAATTCCTGCCGTTCCGTCGGGCGATCCGTCGTCGATGATCAGCACGTCCATTCTGACAGGCTGACGCAGAACGGCATCAATAATCGCCGCGACATTCTCGCGTTCATTATAGGTCGGAATGATGACGACGCTATCAGATTCCTTCGCGCCCCACGTCAATGATGTTGATTCATTCATCTTCGGTTAGAATTTATAGCTTGCCCCGATTAGTCCGGCGACGCCTTGCGACGGGAGCAGGCTGACAAGTGCATAATGATGATTGAGAATATTTTCAACGCTACACCAGAGCGTCCATCGCGGAGTCAGACGGTAGTTGGCACCCAGCGACAGATTATTAACGCTTCCGAGCGACATCATGTTCTGTTCCATTGACAAAGTCCCCAGGGTCCGGACCATCGCCTTTCGCGATCCGCGGAATTCCCATCCGAGGGTTACGTCGAGCGGTTCAATCGGTGTCACACGGAGATGAGCGTCGGCAACCACCCGGGCGCGGTCACGCCAGAGATAGTAGCCTCTGTTCTCCTTCTGAGGAGCCAGCTCCACGTTGCCCTTCACCTCGAACAGACTCCGGTAGCGGTAGCCGAGACCGAGATGGAACTTGTAGCCTTTCATATTGACCTTTTCGAAAACCGACTGATAGAAGTCGAGACTAAGCGGCATCAGCCAGTCATTGGCCACAGCGTAGCCGGCCGAGATCTGCGAATAGAATCCTTTGAAGAGACCGACCGTGACGCCGACCTCTCCGTCGAGAACCACGTGGGAGTCGCGATAGGCAAGATTCGGCATCGCATAAGGGGAGACATCGAAGAGAGTGGCCAGTGTGTTCTGCCGCTCGCCTCCGTTTGCCTTGACGTAGAGAGTCACGAAGTTGCTCGGCTTCCATGAAGCCTGTGCCGAAGGAGAAATATGAAACGCCTTGCCGGCATTGAAGGTCAGGTCGAGGTTTAGTCCGAGATCGAGGACAATATGCTTCCACGAAGTGCGGTAGAACGGGCGGAGCGAGAGCAGGCTGTGGCCCCACGAACCCTGCGGCTCATAGATTCCGACCGGATCATAGGGCAGAGCTCTCAGTTCGGAATAATGAGTGTTTCCGACATAAGAGAAGTTCACATCAAGTCCTGCCGCTTCGGCACCCAGCACTTTAGCGGACGCAAAAGCATTAACGGACAGGCGGTTTTCTCTGACCGGATCAAAAGCAGACGCCAGGTCGAAGATGTCGGGCAGAGGCTGCTGGGGGTTCATTGACTGCGGTCCGATTATGTGATTGCCATAGGCGAAATGACCATATCTGAGACCGATCCCTGTGTCCCACTTTCCGTGGGTCATTGTCCATAACGACTGAAGATTGAGTCGGTGGACATTCTGGTTCTTCATTGCGGGAACAAGAACCGAGGTCTCTTCTTCGGTCTTATAGGAGGGGGTGTTGTAGGCAGCGAAAGTGTAGTCAAGCGCCACGTCGACAAACGATTCCCGTCCGACCGCGCTGTGCAGGGCGGCCCCGACAGTGGCGACGTTCTTGCGCATTCTCACACTTGAGAACGGGACTCCGTTTCCGGCAAACGGCATGTCGGCGCGGTAGCTCCGTCCGTCATACTGCATCCATCCGTTCAGTCGCACTCGGTCGTTGTCGATGAATTTGTAGCCGGCCGACGCCCCTAAGTTAAACGCGGGGAAATAGCCCAGCCCGGCGTAGCCTCTGTAGGGCGAACGGTAGATCGTATCGGCATAGGCTGCCGGGGCAAGCGACGCGATCGATGACGGCACATCGACCCTGATCTGCCGGCTGCCATAGGTCAGCGACTGACTTTTCATAGCCGGCATAGAGACCGACGGTGTTATATTGAGTCTGACCGCATCGGTCGGCCGCACCTCTTCATGGTGGGCCACTGTTATTTCCTGATTGAGATTCTCCTGGGCGGAGACTGCTCCGCAGGCAGTCAGCAGCATGGCAAAAGCGGCATAACGGCGCAAATATGTCATGATTTTATTCCTTGTGGTTGACATTGTTTTAGAGCATTGGTGGATTAACTGTTCAGACGTTCTGAAATCATAAGGAATATATCCTCATCGTCGTCAGGATAGTTGGCCTTCAGACTCTTCAGATACTCATTGGCTTCGAAGACCTTGTTCTGGGCGCGAAGTGCGTCGGAAAGAACGATGAACGCACGCGCGAGCCAGTAGTTGTGGGGCGTGCCGGCATTGATCAGCGCGTCGGCTGTCTTGCGTGCGGCCTCGGTGTCGCCATGCTGAAGCTGGGACTGAGCCAGATATACGGCACTCTTTGCCCCGTAGACATCGCTCGGTGTTTCGGCCAGATCGTTCCAGATCTCATAGGCTTCGGCGTGTCTTCCCTTCGCATCAAGAGCCTCAGCGCGGCTGAAACGCACCTCTTCGAGGTCGGTAGTGCCGGGAGCGGAGGTTGAGATTATCTTTTCGGAAGTTGCAATCACATCATCGTAGCGGCGCAGGTCGAGGCTCGAACGAAGCACACCGGTGCGTGCCTCGTTGAGGATTCGCGGTGAGGATGCTCTGCGTTCAAGTTCGCGATATGTGTTGAGGGCCACTTCAGCCTTACCCTGATTGAGTTCGTTGTCGGCCTTGAGAAGCAATGCGTCTTCGGCCACATCCGAATCGGGATAATCGGTCAGAATCGTCGTTATATAGTCGAGAGCCGAGGAGCTGTCGCCTTCGTTTGAAGCGGATTCGGCGAGATAGTACATTGCCTGCGGACGATATGTTCCCTGGGGATAATCGGAAATATAGTCTGTCATCTTGCCGATGCGCTGGGTGTCGATATATTCCATTTCGGCAGCCTGGAATGCCGCTTCATCCAGGGTCGACGGGTCGATCTGAGGCGCATTCGGCACTGAAGTCACGAACTCTGCGAAATCGGCCAGATTTCCGTCGGCGGCATAGATCTGACGGAGATCGTCGATCGCCGTGTGTGCCTCTTCGCTCGTCGGGAAGTTTCTGACGACCTCCTTATAGGCCGCGATGGCTTCGCTGCGGTTGCCTGCGTTGAGATATGTGACCGCAAGCTGCAGCGCCGCGTTTCGTCCCTGTGAAGAACTCGGATAGGCCTTTGCCAGAGAGCTGTATGTCTGGATTGCATCGGCGGTCTGATCCATTGCCACAAATGCCTGAGCCTGTTCGAGCATTGCCGCAGGGACAAGCGGAGAGTTGGGGAAGCGGGTCATCATGTTGTCCATCGCGTCGATAAGACCGACATTATCCCCCTGACGGCCCTTCATCAGCGCCGCACGGTAGAGAGCATAGTCGCCGGACTCGGGATTTGCCTCATAGGCCTGTGTGTAGACTGTGGCAGCCTCGCCCGGACGCTTTTTATAGTAGAGACAGTCAGCCAGACGGTTGAGAGCGTCGGCTTTCATTTTCTTTGTGGCACCCGAGGCGTCGGCAACCCTTCGGAAATCCTTGACCGCATCGTCCCAGCGGCTCTGACGGAAACGGGTGTAACCGAGGTTATAGTATGCGAGCGGACGATTGACGTCATCTGCCGGTGCGAGCTGGAGATAGTCGAGATAGCTTTCGGCCGCTTCATCGAGCTGTCCGGCATCAAGACATGCATTCCCGAGCCAGAGCAGACTCTGACTGCGCAACGAGTTGTCGCCGTTCTTGATATCGGCAGCCCGGTTCAGATAGTCGATGGCCTGGGAGATACGTCCCGACTGATAGTCGCGGGTCCCCATCATGAACAGCACCCGCTGTTTGGCCGCCAACATGCGTGCCGAAGGCGACAGAGTCGAATCGATGATCCTCAGGGCGCTTTCATAGTCGTTGTCGCTCATATAGCCTGTCACCAGGTTCTGACGGATGTCGTCGGCATAGCGCGACCGCGGATATTTCTTCAGAAATTCCTCCATCATGCTGACCGACTTTCCGAATGGCACACGTCCGCCGTCGACACGCGCGACAATATAATTATAGAAAGCCTCCTCGGCGACACGGTCATCGTAGTTGTCGCGGCAGGCTTTTTCAAAAGCCATCAGAGCACCGTCGCGGTTGCCGGTCATGACATAGCAGCGGCCCAGGTAGAGGTATGCGCTCTGCCCCATAGCGTCGGGCATATCGGTTGCCTGACGGAGCATTTCGGCTGCCGTTTCATATTTTTTCTCTTTGAAGTCGCTGATGCCGAGAATATAGCATGCGCTCGGCCGCACGTCGGCCGATTCGCTGACATAGGCCCTCAGATAGGAGAGTGCCCCCTGCTCGTCGCCCATATTATAAAGCGATTCTCCGGCAACACGGTTCATCTCGGGACGGAACTGGGCCACACAGTCGGGACTGTCAAGCACCTTTTTCGCAAGTTTCAGAGCCTGAGCATAGTCTTTGTCGACAAAACAGATCTGGCTGATGTAGTAATCGGCTGCGGTTCCGGGATCACGCGAGGTGTCGACCTTCCGGAAATAGGCCATTGCCTTGTCATAGTTGCCTGACAGATACGACAGATAGGCGAGATAGAACGTAGCGGCGTTGCCATACTCCCGCGAGGCAGTCAGATCCTCGAAGATCGAACGCGCATGGTCGTTGTCGCTCAGAAGCATCAGCGAATAGGCTTTGCGGTAGAGCATCTCTTCCCGGCGGTCATCCGCCAGCGATTCGGGGCTTACCTTCTGATAGGCCTCGAGAGCTTCGGCATATGATCCGCGCGTGAAGTAGTAGTCGCCGGTCGCGACAACCACATCGCAGTAGCGCGGACTCTGGGGATAACGGCGCATGAAATTCCGGAGAAGGTCAATCGCTTCGTCGTCGCCGCAATAGAGCGTCGCCATCGAAATGTAGTAAAGAGCCTCTTCCTGCTGCGCTGTGACCGGATCAAGGTTCCTTACCTGAAGAAGCTGATCCAGGCATCCCTCATAATTCTTGTCATTATACATGGCGATTCCGCGCGCCATGTAGCCGGCTGCGGAAGCGCTGTTGATCTGTGCGCCCAAAGGCTGAGCTCCCAGAATAGAAGCCGCCACCATAGCACTTATTACAAATCTTCTTTTCATCGTGTGATCCAGGAATGAATACTTACTTTTCAGACTCCGGAAGGGGTACCGTCACATCCCGAGGGACACCGATGGAAGCTCATCCTGTCTGACTGACTCGCTCCCGCCGGAATCTGCTACAAATTTAAGCAGAATTATATTCCCGAACGCAATAACATGCCGGTTTTTTTCACGCATGCGCTCCTTTTTCTCCCAGCGTTCCCATCAACACCTTACTGACAGCGAAAAGAGCAGGCTCCGACATCAAATAAATAACTAAAAAATTCCATAATTCACCCATAACCCCTAACTTTGCAGTAAGGCTTCGGATTGTCCGGAACAGTCGTCCGTCCGGGCCTTTCAAACTATCCAATTCACAATCGATTGATGAACATTCAGAATCTGACATATCTCCGCTGGCCGCTGGCCGCCATTCTGGCCGCCGTCATTGTTGCCTGCGCAAGCATGGGGCGTCCCGAGGGAGGCCCTATCGACGAAGATCCGCCGGTCTTTGTCAAAAGCAATCCGTCGCCGGGACAGCTCAATGTCTCCTCCGACCGCATCATAATCGAATTCAACGAAAACATCCAGGTCGACGATCCGCTGAACAAAGTTGTCATTTCGCCCGCCCAGAAAACGCCCGCAAAAGTGACCGGTGTCGGCCACCGTGTGACGGTGATGCTTCAGGATTCCCTGCGCGAAAACACAACCTATACGCTCGACTTCACCGACGCGATCAAAGACCTCAATGAAGGCAACCAGCTCGACGGTTTTGCCCTCGACTTTTCAACCGGCACGGTCCTCGACTCACTTTCGATCTCCGGCATGGTCTTCGCGGCCGAGAATCTCGAGCCGGCCCAGTCGATGCTTGTCGGCGTCCACTCCAACCTCGCCGACTCGGCTCTGACCACTCTTCCGTTCGACCGCATAACACGCACGAACCAGTTCGGCCAGTTCACCATCCGCAACCTCAAGCCGGGAGACTACCACATCTTCGCAATCAACGATGTGAACCGCGACAACAAGTGGGACCGATCGGAAGACATAGCCTTCTATCCGGTCACAGTCTCGCCAAGCGCGTCGCGCGCACAGGTCAGCGACACCCTCAAGACTGCCGACGGCTCGGCGGATTCGATCGTCATGCGCGAAATAACCGTTTTCGCTCCCAACGACATCCTTCTGACATGGTTCAACGAGAACTACAAATCGCAGTATATGAGCAAAAACGAACGTCGACAGCGCCACATCCTGAATTTCGAGATGGGCGCTCCGTCCGACACACTCCCCTCACTGCGTTTCGTGGGCGGTCCGTTCGACGGAGAGGATTTCACACTCCGCGCTGTTCTCGAGGCTTCGGCGACACGCGACACCCTGAGCTACTGGATAGCCGACTCCGCCGTCATTGCTATGGACTCGCTTTTTGTCGCCGCCACCTACCTGCGGACCGACACCCTCGACCAGCTCTCCTGGACCACCGACACGCTCAACTTCTCTCTCCGTCCGACGAAAAAGAAAGAAGAAAAGAAGAAAAAAGAGGAGAAAAAAGAAGAAGGAGCCGACTCGGCAGAAGTAGCTCCGAAAATCGAGCTGCTCAGCATAAAGTCGTCCGTCAACTCCCAGGCTGAAGTCTACTCTCCGATAACACTCGAAGCCAACGAACCGATCCGGTCCGTCAGTCCCGATGCATTCCATCTGGCGATAAAAGAGGGTAAAGACACCGTCTGGACCGACATCACCCCTCCGGAGTTTGCTCCGGCAGGCCCATATGATCCCCGACGCCTCAAGGCGACCTACAAGTGGAAACCGGGTGCACGCTACCGGCTCACTGTCGACACCCTCTCGATCGTCGGAATCTATGACCACCACATCGGCAATCTCGACTTCGAATTCTCGGTCCGCCCGATCGAAGAATACGGCAACATTACGTTCAACATCACTGGCCTCGACACGATTCCGGCTTTCGCGCAGCTGCTCAACTCACAGGATGCAGCCGCCTACACCGTCCCTGTTGTCAGCGGCAAAGCCGATTTTGTCCATATTCTTCCGGCCACCTACTACGCCCGTCTGGTCATTGACCGGAACAACAACCGCAAATGGGATACAGGCTCCGTCGCCGACTCAACACAGCCGGAGGATGTTTTCTATTATCCTAAGAAGATCAATCTGAAAAAAAACTGGGACATCTCGCAAAGCTGGAATCTTTATGAGACACCGGTCGATCTGCAAAAGCCAAACGACATAAAGAAAAACAAGCCTAAATCGAAGAAAGGCGAGTCCGACAGAAGAGACGAAGAGGATGAAGACCAGTACTACGACGAGTTCGGAAATCCGGCCGTCGATCCCGACGACCCCTTCGGAAAAAGGAAGAAAAGCAACTATAACCGCACGACGAACTCCAACGTCTCACGCAACGGACTCGGATCACTGAGATAACCTCCCCCCCCACACAACAGCAGAAAAGAAAAATACCACTGATGACTACTGAAACCAACCCGGCCCCGAAAAGCGATGCCGAAACAGCCAGAGCCCTCCCCTCGGGTCCGACCCTGAGGCGTCTCCCCTGGTATCTGGCGTGCGTCAGCCTCTTGCGGTCGAAAGGAATAAAGAATGTCTCCTCGACCGCAATAGCCCGCGAAATCAATGTCGATCCCTCTCAGACAGCCAAAGACCTGTCTGTGCTGAGGCTCAAGGGGAAAACCCGAATCGGCTATGACGTCATAGCCCTCGAATCGGCCATCAAGGACTTCCTCGGATTCACATCTTCGCATGTTGCCGTGATCATGGGCGTCGGATCGCTCGGAGCCGCACTCCTTGCCGACCGCGGCCTCCATCGGTTCGGCCTTGACATTGTCGCGGGATTCGACGTCGACCCGTCGATCATCGGAAACACAATCAAAGGCGTCCCCGTCTTCCCGACTTCCGAACTCGCCGAAAGGCGCAAGGCCTATGACGCTGAAATCGGGATCATTGCCGTACCGGTCGAGCAGGCCCAGGAAGCTGCCGACCTGCTTGTCGAATCGGGAATCAAGGCTCTCTGGAACTTCACTCCGTTCCGGATCAGAGTCAAGCCCGGAATCGTGATCGAAAACACTTCAATCTACGCCGACCTCGCCCTCATCTACAGCCGGCTTTCGTCAAACGCATCCAAAAAATGAAAATAATAACCGTCAATTCCGCCGCCGACAGTTTCGGCCTTATCGCTGATTCGGCCATCAACCTCCCCGGCCGCCCGGTTTTCCTTCCCGACATTCCGGAAGTTCCGGCATGGAACGCAACGTTCTATCTGGCCGTCAGAATCTCTCGCCTCGGCAAAACGATCAGGGAAAAATTCGCTCCGCGCTATTTCGACCGCCTTTCGCTTGCCATGCGCCTCCTGCCCGTCGATGCCGAAGGAAAGGCGATCGACGCGATCGCGGCAGTTTCAGACTTTGCCCTGACTCTCGGAGAATGGACCGATATTCCGGAGGGAAACTTTTCAGTTACGGCCAACGGCCACACTCTGGAAGTCGCCGGAGCCGGTGCACTTATCTGCCGAGCCATCGAACGGCTAAGCCGTATTACGACCCTCAAGATCGGCGACATTCTTCTTCTCCCTCTTGACATTCCCGCCGGAGAGGTCTCGATAGGCGACCGCTTCGAGGGATCTGTCGGCGGAGAGCCGCTGCTCAACTGCCGCATACGATAAAAAAACGCCGGTTCAGCAACCGGCGACGTTTCTGACAACCATCCATCCCGCAAGCAGTGCGACCAAAGCCATCACAAACCCTGTGGAGGTCAGAAAAGCATTGAGGCGGGGATGACGTCTGGCGCGATATTCCGACCAAAGCATAAGCACGATGACCGGAACGACGAGAAGAAGCACAGCGTTCTGATTCCACGCTCCGCGCAGATCGCCGTGGAGAAGCGCGTGGACGGCCCGCTGCGCGCCGCAGCCGGGACATTTCAGCCCTGTCACCACATAGAACGGACACCGCGGAAACAGATTGGCCGCAGGATCAAACAGCCAGTAAACGGCCATTGCGGCAGCCAGACAGGCCGCCACAATGGCCGTTATCTTGATGTTTCTATTCATGTTACCGGACTCAGAACATTGCCATCAGGAACTGGAACGGCAACGCGACAATTCCGACCGTTATTGACACAATCAGCCAGATCTCAGCCTTTTCAGATGCGCGGCGGGCCTCCTCATAGCGCCCCATGTCGTAGAGAGGCGTGACCTTGGCCGCGTAGATGACAGCAACGATACCGGTCAGGAGACAACAGCAGATGATCGATGCGATGCTCCAGCCAAGATAGGTCGGCGGTTTTGCCGGAGGCGCAGGCCGACCGTCATAGCGGGCGTTTCTGAAGTCATTGGGTCTGGGAGGAGGTGGTGGGGGAGGAAATGCGGCCGGACGGCTTTCTTCCTGAGAATCGCCGTTAGCGGCTGCCTCATCATTATCCTCCGTGACCCCTTCGGCCGACGAACCGGCAGAAGCCTCCAGCACTTCCGCTTCATCAGCGGCGGAGGGGACAAACAGATCGGCAAGTTCTTCAAGTTCGCCTGCCTTTACCCATGCCGGAAGCCCGCGGTGCCACACATAGGAATTCTCATCAAGCGGCAGCCTGCGCAGATCCTCCAGACTGAGCGGTCCCATTTTCCGACGGTCTATGACTACCCAGTAGTTCATTACGATCAGAAAAACTTGGTTTCAGTTCCGAGAATATCCGAAAGAAGATTATTGGCCAGACGGCTCGCTCCAAGACGGAAATAATCGTGATCGAGCCATTTTTCGCCCAGAACTTCCTTCACAATAGTATAATAAGCGACAGCATGGTCGGTTGTCGACACTCCGCCTGCAGGCTTGAATCCGATCATGCGTCCGGTTGCCTCGTAGTATTCCTTGATGCACTGACACATCACGTAGGCAGCCTCAAGAGAAGCGCCGGGATATTCCTTGCCTGTCGAAGTCTTGATGAAGTCAGCGCCGGAATACATTGCGAGAATCGATGCCGCACGGATGTTTTCGGCAGTTTTCAGCGCTCCCGTCTCGAGAATCACTTTCAGATGGGCGTCGCGGCATACTTCTTTCAGCTCAGAGATCTCATCGCAGACCTCTTCCCAATCGCCATCGAGGAAGTTTCCGAGATTCAGCAGGATGTCGATCTCGTCGGCGGCACCGTCGTGAGCAAGCGCGGTTTCGGCGACTGTCGCTTCGGGGTAGGTCTGGGAAGGGGGGAATCCGCCTGGGACGCAGGCG
>JAIDJZ010000377.1 GCA_029051965.1 Paramuribaculum sp.
GTCCTCAAATCCGAATACACCGGCACACCGACCGACGTCGAATCTCTTGAAGGAATGATTCCGACAAAGACCTACTCCAACGAACTCGTAATCGTCAGCGCCGACGGCCTCTCTTCGACCGAATATCCGATAACCGGAGCGACGCTGTCACGGACAAGCCCGAGCCAATGGAATCCCTACGACAATAAATTCACATTCACCGTCCCCGGATTCTACGACATGGTCACCCTCTCAATCAAAAGCGAGGAGATCATAAACAAGGGCGACATTGAGCTGGCAACCGCCACAGGCAACCCGTTCTACATCCGTTTCGGAACTTTCCAGTTCTATTCAAACGACGCCGGCGACTACAAACAGTCTCTCACAAACGGCATCATGAAAGTAACCAAAAGCGGCAACGAATACGAAATATTCGTTCAGTTCAACAACAACTACTACACTCATTCCGGCTGGGGCAACCCGACGGGTGGTGACGGACAGCTCGTCACACTACACTGGAAAGGCGAAATAAAATAAACTTAAGATGAAAAAACCATTTTTCTTAGCATTATCTGCGCTCATGCTGGCCTCATCGGCCGGCATGGCCCAGAAAATGTCTCCCGACACCGAAATCCTCCTCTTCAAACATCAGCAGCGTGCTAAAACCGGCGACGCCCGACAGCTTAAAGCCCTCTCGACAATGCCAGGCTATGGCGACGACGGTCTGCCTTCTGAAATCGGAGCTTTCATAACCGTTTCCGGAGGATGGGTAGCCGACAAACTGCGCGAAGCCGGATGCGAAGTCAACAGCGTCATCGACAACATCGTGACCGTCAACATTCCGCTCGACGTTCTCCCCGAAGTCGCTAAGATGCCGGGCGTAGAATATATCGAAGCCGGAAATCCCGTAAGCCTGAAGAACTTCAACACTCGCCGACGCGTAAAAGTCAACGACGTCCACAACGGCGTCAATGACCTCCCCGCAGCCTATCGCGGAAAAGGTGTGATCATCGGCATGATCGACCTCGGATTTCAGTACAACCACGCCGCATTCCGTTCCGACGACGGCAACAACACCCTCAGAATCTCTCGCATTTGGAACCAGAACCTCTACGGAATGCCTCCCGAAGGATTCTCATATGGTGCCGAATACTCCACACCCTCACAGATACAGTCGGCCGCCTTCGACTCCAGACAGGACTACCACGGAACCCACACTGCAACCACTGCTGCCGGTTCTCCCAAAGACAATCCCTTCTACGGAATGGCTCCCGAATCGGAAATAGTCCTCGTTTCAGCACGCCTGAGCACGAACACTTCCATTATCGACGCCATAAAATATATCTTCGACTATGCCGACAGCCAGAATAAACCCTGCGTGATCAACATGAGCCTCGGCTCTCACATGGGGCCCCACGACGGACAGTCGGCCATTGACCGAGCTATCAACTCAATGGTTGGTCCGGGCAAAATCGTTGTCGGGGCAGCCGGCAACGAAGCCGGAGTCAACATCCACTGCTCAAAAACATTGAAAACCGGCGACACGACTTTGAAGACTCTGATGGCATACCCCGCCAAAGGTGAAAAACACACCTTCACCTACATCTGGGGCACTCCTGGGACTTCATTCTCGGTCGAAGTAGCCATCGTCGACATGACCCGCAAAGGACGAGTAGTCAAATCGACCGGCATCCTTACCCCATCAAGCGAGACTGCCTATCTCGCCCTCGACGAAGGATCGACAACCAAACTCGACCTCTCAGTCTCGCCCGTCATTACCGGTGAGGGCAACGCTCCGCAGTTCGTGCTCGAATCCGAATGCCTGTCGATAGCATCTAACCGCAAACAGGCAATCATCGTACATGGTGAAGAAGGACAGACAATCCACATGTGGAATGCCGCAAACAACAACTACTTCACAAGCGGAAACCTCGCCGGATTCACCGAAGGAGACGACCTCTGCACTGTCGGTGAAATCGGAGGTATTGGCGAAGGTGTGATTTCTGTTGGCTCTTACGACACCGACTCAATCCTCGTTCTCAATCCGTTTGAAACCATCAACAACCCCCAGGCCGGTCTGGCCATCAACTCTGCAGCATCTTTGCGTGAGGCCGACATCAAATTCGTCACCGGAGCAAGAAGTTCATTCTCCAGCCGTGGACCTACAGCCGACGGCCGAATGAAACCCGAAGTTAT
>JAIDJZ010000378.1 GCA_029051965.1 Paramuribaculum sp.
CTTCAGGATTCGGCTATGATCCGGTGTTCCGTCCGCAGGGGGGGGAGCGCACATTTGCCGAGATGACCGACGGCGAGAAAAACGCCATCAGCCACCGCGGCCGCGCCACCCGTAAATTAATCGACTATCTCTCGACTCTCTAACCGGATCTGAGCAATATGATGCCAAAACGCCTCTTCTCTCTGCTCCTGACTCTCTGCCTCGCATCCGCAGCGGCTTTTGCCTCGGCGATCGGCGACTGGACGACCCATGCTGTCTTTGCGGCACCTCCGCAACAGGTCGTCGACACCGGCTCGGCCATCTACTATCTTTCAGGTGGCTCTCTGTTTTCCTACGATAAGAAAACAGAGGAGAGCTACAGTTTCACGACCTCCAACCGGCTCTCCGCTCCGACGGCGACCGGCATTTTCCATGATCCGGAAGGAAAGATCCTCATTGTCGCCTATTCGACAGGCAATATCGACATGATCCACACCGACACCGGACGCGTGGTCAATCTGTCGGACATTGCCGATTCTCCTATAGCTCCGCCGCTGACAATCAACGATGTCGCTTTTGCGGGCGACCGTATTTATGTGGCCACATCCTTTGGTCTGGTCGAATTCAGCGCCTCCCGTCAGGAGGTTGTCCAGTCGGGCATCTATTCGACGCCGGTCAGCGCGGTGACAGTTGTCGGATCAGATCTCGTCGTCTGGGTCGACGGAAGCATCAGGACCGTGCCTTGCGGCGAGCGTTTCCCCTCGCTGAGCTATTTCCGGACGATCGCTCTCTGGACAATGGTCGACCGTTTCCTCCCTGTCGATGAAAGCACGCTCGTCGCTCTCAACCGTAATGGCGACGGAAGCCGGACGCTCTATCGGGTCTCTGTCAATCTCGACACCGGGGCTCTCGTGGGGTACTCACAGATTTCAAGCCACCCCTCGTCGCTCTCGGTCAGCGAAGCCGACGACGGCAACTATTATTATGTTGCCGAAGGGAAGCTGTTCGCTCTGGGCCGTGAAAATCTTGTTGAGTCCGTAGTCGCGGCCCTTCCCGGAGATTTCGACGGAGCGGTATGCGCGACAGCATCCGGAAGAGAAGAGATGTGGACACTGACCCGCGACGGCCTTGCGTGTCATTCCTTTGCCGCAGCGGGCGCCCCGACGCTTCTCTCGGAGCGTTTCCGGCCGGAGGAGTTCACCGTCAAAGAGGTCTGCTATCTGACTCCGTCGCCAGACGGGCGCAGGCTCTATGTGACCAACAACGGCACCTCGGCCTATCGTTTCGATATTCCCGGCGCCGCAGGCTACAACAAGGCTCTGACCGCATCGATCATCGATCTGTCCACGGGAGAGTTCCGTGACATAACTCCCTATGGGGTTGATGCCGAGCTGCCCGACAATGTCAACCGTCAGAAGAATCTTGGAAAATATCTTTTCTCTCCAACCGGAATCGCCGAGGATCCGGATGATGCGTCGACATTCTATGTCTCAACGACTGTCGACGGTCTCTATAAGTTCACTGACGGCGAATATGCCGGACGCTTCAACGAAAAGAACTCTCCGCTGGAGATCCGCGACAACCGAAACATCGTCTATCACACCAACATCGACCGCGCCGGAAATCTCTGGCTTCATTCGACTACTCTTGTCGAGGACGCCAGCCCTCTGTTCATTCTTCCCGCGGCGAAACGCAGGCTCAGTCCCGACGAAATCAAGCCCTCCGACTGGATCATCCCCGACACAAAGTCGGTGAGCTATCTCGGTGGTCACGACATTCAGCCGCTTCACCACTCCAACCGCCGCATCTCGATCATTCTCGACCATAATTCCGGCTTTTTCTTTTTTGTCTATGACAACAACGGGACTCCGTCCGATTTTTCCGACGACCGGATGAAGCTCTGGACCCGACTGACCGACCAGGACGGAAACAGTTTTGATCCCTCCTACTGCTCTGCAATATGCGAAGACCTGAACGGGACGGTCTGGATCGGCACAAGTCAGGGAGTCATGACCATTTCCAATCCACTCAACGCGATGAACGACAACATGACCGTGCGTCGCGTAAAGGTCCCGAAAAACGACGGCACCAACACGGCTGAGTATCTTCTGGGTTCCGATCTGGTCTATTCGATTTCTGTCGATGCGGCCAACCGCAAATGGATTGCCACTGAAGCGTCCGGTCTGTTTCTTGTGTCGGCCGACGGAACGGAGATTCTTGAGAATTTCACGACCGAAAACTCACCCCTGCCGACCAATAAGATCTATTGTGTCTATGCTGACCATCTCACCGGCCGCATCTATGTCGGAACTGAAGAGGGGCTTTTCAGCTATGTGACCAATGCTATGCCTTCGCTTGACGGCTACGACAACATCGTTGTCTATCCCAATCCTGTGACTCCCGACTACAGTGGTCCGATCTATGTGAAGGGTCTGATGGAGGGTTCGCTCGTCAAGATTACCGATGCATCGGGTTCGGTCGTGTGTCAGGGCCGGGCCGAAGGCGGTCTTTTCAGCTGGAACGGAACGAACAGTGCAGGCGCGCGTCTTCCGTCGGGAGTCTACTATGTGTTTGCTTCTCAGAATGCCAACGGTTCGCCCTCGGGAGGTACGGCCAAGTTCATGATTGTCCGCTGACGCGCGACCGTCTACTTGCTGACCAGAAAGCGCATGTAGCGTCCGATCAGCCAGACGGGCGGCAGGCATAGTGCGAATGCCGCAAGCGCGAAAAGAAGTCCCGGCAGAAATCCGTCGGTCAGTTGTGAGGGTTCGATGCCGAACCCGAAGAGCATCACTCCTTTGATCAGTGCGAACGCCAGAAGATGGAATCCGCAGACCAGCAGTGTGCCCCGCGAGAGAAACCGGATGAATCCGCCGTCGCCTGCCACCCGCGAGAGCCATGCGGCAGTCTGGACTGTGAACAGGATTCCGCCGGCGGCCTCCAGAAGATACCACACCGGATTGCCCATCTTCCCCATGAAAAACCAGACCGGCGAGTTGAATGCGAATCCTATCTGAAACAGAGCTATGCCCAACAGAAGCAGAAGCACGTCGGGCCTGAACATCGCTTTGAAAAACGTGATGTGGGCGCGTACCCAGTGGCCGAGTGCGTAGAATGCGAGGGCCGACATAGCAGGGGCGAGTGCAAGCGGAAGGGCGATTCCCTCTTCCGGCGCGAGCAGGCTCAGAGCCGACGCTGCGCAGAAAAAGACACCGGCGATTGTCAGATCGCCCCATTTTGCCATGCTGTGCAACGGATAATAGACGATTTCTACCACGAAAAAGCATAAGAGCGACCAGAGCGGGATGTCGTGGACAAGCCCCGGGGGCAGGCCGATGGCGATGGCTGTCAGCGGTTCGTGCCAGCCGATTTCGGCATCGGCATCCGATCCGAAATGGCGCAGCACGAATAGCCATGCCGCATAGGCTACGGCATTGATCCACAGATAGGGGACTATCAGCTGCCGGAATCGTTTGTCGACAAATCGCCTGTAGTCTGGATTGCGTTCCCGCAGAAAAAGAAATCCCGAGAAGAAGAAAAACGCCTGCATGACAAAGCTGTTAAGGGCCGCTGTCAGTTCGGCGACACAGTATGTGTGGAGGAGAACGACGAAAAAAATCGAGATAGTCTTGGCGTAGTCGATCCAGCCGAAGTGGCGGTCGGCGTCCGGAATGCAGGTTTGTTTCATCGGGATGTGAAGATGCTTTGTGAGGGGTCAAGGACTTGGGTTGAAATCGAGGCCGCGTCAAGAACCGAGTGAAACATGACATCGGTCAGCATGGGCCGGCCGGCGTTGTTTCGCAGGGCCGCGGTCTTTTCCGGATAGCGGCGCGCAAATTCCGAGGAGTACCAGACGAAACAGGCCGTCGGATGGAGTTCCTCGTAGTCATCGCCGTGGAGATAGTTGCCGTTTTCGCCCAGAGCCTCTCCGTGGTCGGAGATGAAGATCAGGACGGCGTTGAGGCCGCGGAGACGTCCGATGAGCCGGGCAAGAAACATGTCGGTGGCGAGGATCGTGTTGTCGTAGGAGTTGACCATCTGTTCCTGTGTCAGTTCGCTGACAATCCTGCTGTTGATCTCCGGCTGGAAGACGGCGAGGGAGTCGGGATAGTGGGAGCGGTACCACCAGTGGGAGCCGATCGTGTGGATGACGGCCAGTTTTTTGCCGCCATTGCCCTGCATGAAATCATCGAATGCCGGAAGCAGATCCGTATCGAGCCATTTGTCGTAGGCATAAAGCGAACGGGCGCCGTTGCATCGGACCAGAGTGTCGGCTTCGTGCATGAAGTAGGCGTAGGTTTCCACTTCATCCTGGTTTGAGAGCCATGCAGTCCGGTAGCCGGCTTTTCTGAAGAGTGATATGAATGACTGTTCCGAATAGGCAATGTCGGGATTGAGAGAGTCGGCTCGGCTGACGATGTGGGGGACGCTGACATGAGTGTAGAGCTGATCGGTGCGCATCTTCGGAAGGCTGACGACTGCGGAGTCGGCTGATAGCGACGGAGTCGTCGGGCGTCCGTAGCCGTTGAGCTGAAGGTGGTCGGGCCGCAGCGATTCGCCGATGACGAAGACGACTGTCGGAGCGTCAGATGGGGCTGTTGCCGGAATTCGGTCGAACGTAGTGCGGTTCTCGGCAATCGCCCTTCGGTTGGTCAGGTAGTCGCTGCAGGCATAATAGAACGAATAGGGAATGCGTGCGATAACTGGAGCCTTGAACCTCGGAATGAACGAGACCGGAGCCATAGCGGCGATCAGAAATCCGGCGGCCCAGACAAGAGGGTGGCGCGGAGGCGCGACGTGACGGAACCGGAAAAGAGCGGCTGCGAGTCCGAGGCCCAGTCCTGCGATTGTCAGAATGACGAGCTGGGGAGTGATGACAGAGGCCCATGTCGACATGTCGTTGGTGACTGTCAGGTCGATGAGGGTGGGGGTCAGAGAGAGTCCGAGAGTCAGCCGGAAGTAGGCGGCTATTGTCGATGCGCCGGTCAGAATCGGGAAGCAGACCGCAAAAATCCATCGGTTGACAGCCATAAGCCCGATGAGAGCTGCGGCCGCCGAGCCGACAACGACCCACTGCATCAGCAGACTGATCAGTCCTTTCGCACCGGCAACCGGCGATCCGGCGAATTCCGATCCGACGAAAACTATGGCATAGACCGTCGCGCACATCACCCAGAAGAGCGCGAATGGCTTCGGCTGAATGCATCTCATGGGGATTCCCGGCAGGTTGATTCTCATTGTTCGGCTGAGGAAGAAACGGTAAAATCGGATATGATGCAAAGTTAGTTCAAAAGGAACATATCTGCAACCTTTCGGATTGGATTTGGGAGAGCGGAAAAAAATATGTAAATTTGCGTGTCTTATAGTGCGCGCGACGCAGCAGCAGTCTCCGCCTTTTCGACAACAGATAGATAATAACCACATCGTAAGATATTTATGGCAACTAACATTCTCGAACTCAGCGAACAGGAAATTGTTCGCCGTGGTAGTCTCGAAGAGATGCGCCGCAGGGGCATCGATCCATATCCCGCAGCCGAATTTACGGTCACGGGCCACACTAAAGAAATCAAAGAAACATTCTCGGATGACGCTCCTCGCCGTGAGGTGAGCATCGCCGGCCGAATCATGAGCCGCCGAATCATGGGCAAGGCCTCGTTCCTTGAGCTTCAGGATTCCGAAGGCAGGATCCAGGTCTATGTCAGCCGCGACGACCTCTGTCCGGGCGATGACAAGGACCAGTACAATGTGGTTTTGAAAAAACTGCTTGATATCGGCGATTTCATCGGCATCAAAGGTTTTGTGTTCCGCACCCAGATGGGCGAAATCACAGTCCATGCCGAATCACTGACGGTTCTGAGCAAATCGCTCCGTCCGCTGCCGATCGTGAAAGTAAAGGATGGCGTCACC
Source organism: Paramuribaculum sp. (assembly GCA_029051965.1). Lineage (GTDB taxonomy): Bacteria > Bacteroidota > Bacteroidia > Bacteroidales > Muribaculaceae > Paramuribaculum. The sequence continues at coordinate 5,887 of JAIDJZ010000378.1, forward strand.
TATGACGCCTTCGACGATCCCGAGCTGCGCTATCGCCGCCGCTACGTCGATCTGGTTGTCAACGACGGCGTGAAGGATATCTTCGTGAAGCGTACGAAGGTCTACAACTCGATGCGCGAATTCTTCAACGGCCACGGATATATGGAGGTCGAGACTCCGGTGCTTCAGTCGATTCCCGGAGGAGCTGCCGCGCGTCCGTTCATCACACACCACAACGCACTCGACATTCCGCTCTATCTGAGAATCGCCAATGAACTGTATCTCAAACGACTGATTGTCGGCGGATTCGAAGGCGTCTATGAGTTCTCGAAAAACTTCCGCAACGAGGGAATGGACCGCACCCACAATCCCGAGTTTACCTGCATGGAGATCTACGTCTCCTATAAGGACTATAACTGGATGATGAACTTCACCGAGCACATGCTCGAAGAGATCTGTCTCGAGGTCAACGGCCCCCCGGCCGTTCCGGTCGGCGACA
>JAIDJZ010000379.1 GCA_029051965.1 Paramuribaculum sp.
CCGGACCGCCGCCGCAGCCGAACGACCCCTAGCCGCCGGCCTGCTGGATCTTGTCGAATGCGTTGCGGTCAACCATAAGGTCGCGGATCACGGGGAAAGCGGCCGAACGCCAGGGTTCGATCGTGATTGTGTCGCCGTCGTTGAACTTACGCATGTGGAGCTGACAGGTTGTGATGCCCTGAACGGGACCGTGGGGATGTCCGTTGATGTAGAGCGAGCACATACCGCAGATACCTTCGCGGCAGTCAGAGTCGAAAACGACGGGCTCTTCATTCTGCTCAACGAGTTTCTGGTTGAGCATATCGAGCATTTCAAGGAACGAACTGCCGGTCGACACATTGTCGAGATGGTAATTGACGAACTGACCCTTTTCCTTAGGACCACGCTGACGCCAAATTTTCAGATTTACGCTTATTGTAGTTTCCATTGATGTCTTTTATTAAAAGTGGTGAAGAAAAGGTTGTGATTACGACTTGTAGTTACGTGTCTGAACCTTGATAGCCTCATAGTTGAGGGGCTCTTTGAGAAGGATGGGCTTCTCGTCGTCGCCGGTATACTTCCAGCAGCTGACATACATGTATTGCTCGTCGTTGCGGGCAGCTTCGCCGTCGGCTGTCTGATATTCTTCGCGGAAGTGAGCGCCACACGATTCGTTGCGGTGGAGAGCGTCGATCGCCATCATCTTGGCCATCACGAGGAAGTCTTCAAGACGGAGTGCCTTTTCAAGCTCTGTGTTGAGATCGTTGGCGTCGCCGACGATACGCAGATCGCTGTAGAATTCCTTCTTGACCTCTTCGAGTTCATCGAGAGCTTTGACGAGGCTCTGGAGCGTACGTCCCATTCCGACGAGATCCCACATTACGTGGCCGAGTTTCTTATGGATTTCATCCGGGCTCTTGGTACCCTTGATGTTCATGAGCTTCTCGATACGTGCGCGCACATCCTTTTCCGCTTTGTCGAACTCGGGGGTGTCTGTTGTGAAGTGAGGCACCTTGATCTGATCGCTCAGATAGTTCTGCATTGTGTAGGGAAGCACGAAGTAACCGTCGGCAAGACCCTGCATGAGAGCCGACGCACCGAGACGGTTAGCACCGTGGTCAGAGAAGTTACATTCGCCGATCGCGAAGAGACCCTTGACAGAAGTCTGGAGTTCATAGTCGACCCAGATACCGCCCATAGTGTAGTGCGAAGCGGGGAAGATCATCATCGGAGTCTCATAGGGATTGTCGTCAGAGATCATCTGATACATGTCGAAGAGGTTGCCGTAGCGGTCGCGTACAACGTCAGCGCCCAGACGCTCGATCGCATATTTGAAGTCGAGATAGACGGCATTGCCGGTTCCGACACCATAGCCGGCATCGCAGCGTTCTTTGGCGGCACGCGAAGCGATGTCGCGGGGGCAGAGGTTACCGAAAGCGGGATAGCGGCGTTCGAGATAGAAGTCGCGGTCTTCGTCGGGGATGTCGGTCGGACGTTTTTTGCCTGCGCGGATAGCTTCGGCGTCTTCTTTCTTCTTCGGCACCCAGATACGGCCGTCGTTACGGAGCGATTCGCTCATGAGCGTAAGCTTCGACTGGTCTTCGCCGTGGACGGGGATACAGGTCGGGTGGATCTGAGTGAACGCGAGGTTCGACAGATATGCGCCCTTCTTGAAAGCCTGGATCGCAGCTGAACCGTTGCAGCCCATTGCGTTTGTCGAGAGGAAGAATGTTCGGCCGTAGCCACCGGTCGCGAGAACAACCGCATGAGCGGCATAGCGTTCGAGTTCGCCGGTCACGAGATTGCGCATGATGACACCGCGGCAGCGGCCGTCGATCATGACGAGATCAAGCATTTCGCGACGGTTGAACGAGCGGACCTGACCCTTTTCAATCTGACGGTTGAGCGAAGCGTAGGCTCCGAGAAGGAGCTGCTGGCCGGTCTGGCCTTTGGCGTAGAACGTACGCGAAACCTGCGCGCCGCCAAACGAGCGGTTGGCAAGCAGACCGCCGTATTCGCGGGCGAAGGGAACGCCCTGCTGAACACACTGGTCGATGATATTGTTCGAGACCTCAGCCAGACGGTAGACATTGGCTTCGCGCGAACGGAAGTCGCCACCCTTGACTGTGTCATAGAAAAGACGATAGACAGAGTCGCCGTCGTTCTGGTAGTCCTTGGCTGCGTTGATACCGCCCTGTGCGGCGATCGAGTGAGCGCGGCGGGGTGAATCCTGAATGCAGAAGTTCCACACGTTGAAGCCGAGTTCGGCGAGTGTCGAAGCGGCGGAAGCTCCGGCGAGACCCGTACCGACAACGATAATGTCGAGATTACGTTTGTTGGCGGGGTTCACAAGCTTCTGGTGAGCCTTATAGTTGGTCCATTTCTCAGCGATAGGACCTTCGGGGATTTTCGAATCGATCTTAAACTCCGGAAGTTTGGAGCTCTCGATGTCGGCGTAATCCTTCATGATAGGGGTAGAGTCAATCATACCCTTTACGTCTTCTAATTTGGCCATATCCTTGAGTTATTTAGTAGTTACGGTATCAGTTTCGTTAGTGTTTCCTGCAGCGGCAGTCTCTTCAGTGACGATTTCAGTTTCTTCGCCGACCATTTCGCCCTGAGGAGCCGAGGGAGCTACGGCCGAGATCATCTGCTTGATCTGCATTGCCATGCCCTGAAGCTGAGCGATAGCGTTGTTTGCGCCCTTCATGTCGGGGCACTGCTTGTCATAGGCTGCCACGATAGCATCGGCCTTTTCAACAAACGCAGCTCCGGAAGTAGCAACATATTCGCTCTGCATCTGCTGGGCTTTCTGGCTGAGCGACTGCATTGCAGCCTGATCGCCGGCTGCCTGGGCAGCTTCAAATTCGCCCTGAAGCGAGGACATCTGCTTGGTGAGACCGGCCTGGAAGTCTTCAACGAGAGCTTCAGCCTGGACGTTCCAGCTTTCTGCATACTGCTCCTGGAGAGCTACGTCGGTCAGGAATGACTTGTTGTTGGCCTTGACAGTGAACACGACTGCCTGCGCAATGAAGAGAAGGACAACGAGCGAGCTCCACCAGAAACCGATCTTCTTCAGACGGCCGATCCAGATGTCATTGTTCCAGCCGCAAGACTGGAACATCGACCAGAAACCGTGGTTGATGTGGAACCAGAGGGCGATGAAACCGATAATGTAGACGATCGGAGTCCAGATCTGAGAGAAAGCGATCTGAAGGAAAAGTGTTCCCATTGCGGGCTGAACGGGCACGCCGTCGAGCTGCGGAAGCACGCTGAGTTCGGCGTGACGGAGTTCCTGCCACTGCATCTTGGCCCAGAACTGGATCAGGTGGACTACGATAAATGCAACGACAACGAAGCCCAGAACGAGCATGTTCTGCGACGACCATTCTACCTGAGGAGGCTTCGACACGACGTTGTAACGGTCGTTACCGCGAGCCTTACGGTTTTGAAGTGTCAGCCAGATGGCATAGAGAATGTGGATGATGAAGAGGGCTGCGAGACCGGCCGAAGCAATCAACGCATACCAGTTGGCGCCCAGAAATTCGCAGACGTCATTGTAGGCAGCGGGGTTGAACAGCGCTACTGCATTCATCACCGCATGGAAGGTTAAGAACAGGATAAGACAAGCTCCGGTAATTGACATCACGAGCTTCCTACCCACGGATGAACATGTTAACCACATAGCAGTTAGGGATTTAGTTTAATATAAAATTAAGTTACAAGTTTCTTGCAGGTTATTATCTGCAAAATTAAACTAAATTAACCATTCCCGCAAATTTATTTTTCTGCGAAACAGCTTTTCCGCTCCCCTCCGGCAGCAACATCACCCCGCCCCTGCCGGAAACCATCGTCCGCCCCCACGGAATCAC
>JAIDJZ010000038.1 GCA_029051965.1 Paramuribaculum sp.
TGCCGATTGAGACATGCATTACAGCCTTTATTAGTTGCTGATTATTAGCGAGTTAATCAATCTTCCAGATTGGCCTGAGCCGCGGCGACGCGGGCGATGGGCACACGGAAGGGTGAGCAGCTGACGTAGTTCATGCCGAGTTTAGCGCAGAACTTAACTGACGAGGGTTCGCCGCCATGTTCTCCACAGATGCCGACTTTGAGGTCGGGGTTTGTGGCACGACCTTTTTCTACGCCAATCTTAACGAGCTGGCCAACGCCTTCCTGATCGAGAACTTCGAAGGGATCTGTTTTGATGATGCCGTTTTCCTTGTAGAATTTGAGGAATTTGGGGGCGTCGTCGCGAGAGAATCCGAAGGTCATCTGAGTGAGGTCGTTTGTACCGAATGAGAAGAATTCAGCAACTTCTGCAATCTGGTTGGCAACGAGGGCAGCACGCGGAACTTCAATCATGGTTCCGACTTTATAGATGACTGTTTCGCCTTTTTCTTCGAAGACTTTAGCTGCAGTAGTGTGGATCACGTTTGCCTGATTCTGGATTTCCTTGAGTGAGCCAACGAGAGGAATCATGATTTCAGGATGAACGTCGATACCGCGGGCCTTGACAGCAAGTGCGGCTTCGATGATCGCGCGGGTCTGCATTTCGGTGATTTCGGGATATGTGATTCCGAGACGGCAACCACGGTGACCGAGCATGGGGTTGAATTCCTCAAGGCTGTCAACCTTAGCTTTTACTTCTTCAAGCGAAAGGCCCATTTCAGTTGCCAGTTCTTTCTGAGTTGCAGTCTGGTGGGGCACGAATTCATGCAACGGGGGATCGAGGAGGCGGATAGTAACTCCAAAGCCATCCATTGCTTCGAAGATTCCTTCGAAGTCACCTCTCTGCATCGGGAGAAGTTTGGCGAGAGCCACGCGACGACCTTCAACGTCTGAAGCGAGGATCATTTCACGCACGGCTTTGATTCGATCGCCTTCGAAGAACATGTGCTCTGTGCGGCACAGACCGATACCCTGAGCACCGAAGTGGCGAGCCTGTTTTGCATCGCGGGGTGAATCTGCATTTGTGCGGACGAGAGTCTTGGTGTATTTGGCAGCAAGATTCATGATTGCGCCGAAGTCGCCGTCGAGTTCCGGTTCTGTTGTGGGAACCTGTCCTTCGTAAACGTCACCGGTCGAGCCGTTGAGAGAGATCCAGTCACCTTCTTTGTAGGTCTTGCCGTTGGTTGTAAGAGTCTTTTCTTTGTAGTCGATGCGGATTTCGCCGGCACCGGACACGCAGCATTTACCCATGCCGCGTGCTACAACGGCTGCGTGAGAGGTCATACCGCCACGCATTGTGAGGATACCCTGAGCGACAGCCATACCGCGAAGGTCTTCGGGTGAAGTTTCGATGCGGACAAGAACGACTTTCTTTTTCTTTTCTGCCCAAGCTTCAGCTTCTTCAGCCGAGAAGACAACCTGACCGGTTGCTGCTCCGGGAGAAGCGGGCAGACCTTTTGCGATCACAAGTGCGCGCTTGAGGGCTGCTTTGTCGAATACCGGGTGGAGAAGTTCGTCGAGTTTCTGGGGTTCCATGCGGAGGAGGGCAGTCTTTTCGTCGATTTCACCTGCGCGGAGGAGGTCCATGGCGATCTTGACCATAGCTGCACCTGTACGTTTTCCGTTACGGGTCTGGAGCATCCAGAGCTTGCCGTCCTGGATTGTGAACTCCATGTCCTGCATGTCTTTGTAGTAGTCTTCCAGACGATTGGCGATTGCGATGAGTTCAGCAGCGCAGGTCGGCATCGATTCTTCGAGCGAGGGATATTTTTCGGCACGTTCTTCTTCCGAAATTCCCTGAAGGGCAGCCCAGCGGCGAGATCCTTCTACGGTGATCTGCTGCGGTGTGCGGATACCGGCTACTACGTCTTCGCCCTGTGCGTTGATCAGATATTCTCCATTGAAGATGTTTTCACCTGTGGCAGCGTCGCGGCTGAAAGCAACACCGGTTGCTGAGTTTTCGCCCATGTTGCCATAGACCATAGCCTGAACGTTGACTGCGGTTCCCCATTCTTCGGGGATCTGGTTCATTCGACGGTAGATGATCGCGCGTTCGTTCATCCAGCTGTCGAACACAGCGCAGATTCCGCCCCAGAGCTGTTCCCATGCGCTGTCGGGGAAGTCTTTGCCTGTATATTCTTTAACGGCGGCTTTGAAGAGTTTCACAAGGTTCTTGAGGTCTTCAACATCAAGCTCAGTATCGAGTTTCACACCCTTTTCTTCCTTGACTTTTTCCATGATCTCTTCGAAGGGATCGATATCTTCCTTGCTTTTGGGCTTCATGCCGAGCACGACGTCGCCGTACATCTGCACAAAACGACGGTAGCTATCCCATGCGAAACGGGGATTTCCGCTCTTTTCAGCAAGTGAAGCGACAGTTGCGTCGTTCATACCCAGGTTGAGGACGGTGTCCATCATACCAGGCATTGATGCACGTGCACCCGAGCGAACAGAAACGAGGAGGGGGTTCTGAGGATCGTTGAACTTGCATCCGGTCAGTGATTCAACGTGAGCGATTGCGTCTTCAACTTCTTTAGTCAGTTTTTTAACAACTTCGTCGCGGCCTTCCTGAGTGTATTCCGTGCAGACATCGGTTGTGATTGTGAAACCGGGAGGCACGGGCATGCCCAGAAGGTTCATTTCGGCGAGGTTGGCACCTTTACCGCCAAGGAGATTGCGCATCGAGGCATTTCCTTCTGCCTTGCCGTCTCCAAACGTATAAACTCTTTTCATCTGGTAAAAAAATTATTGAATAGTTTATGAGAAATAAATTTTTTCTGCAAAATTTGTTATGATTTCTGTAGTATCTCTCATGGAGTCATGTTGCAAAATTAACATTTTAATGTCATAAACCGAAATTATTTCAATAATTTTTTGTGGGAAACAGATGTTGTTCGGGCTAATTTAAGTAGCTTTGCAGACGATTTTAGGAACTTAACAATTATTGAATATAGCCCGTGGGTAGAAAACGTAAAGAATTGCCGCTTCTGAGCGGTGTTGAGATATGCGGTGTCGCAGCAGAAGGAAAAAGCATCGCACGTGTTGATGATCTTGTTGTGTTTGTGCCTTTTGGAGCTCCCGGCGACGTTGCCGACATTAAGCTTGACAAGAAAAAACACAGTTATGCAGAGGGACATATCGAGCGCCTCATCATTCCGTCAGCCATCAGGGTCGAACCAAGGTGTGAGCATTTCACGACTTGCGGAGGCTGCCGTTGGCAGCATCTTCCGTATGAGGAGCAGCTCAGATTTAAACAGCAGCAGGTGACCGACGCGCTTACACGCATAGCAAAGATTCCGTTGCCGGAGATCAGCCCGATTCTCGGATCAGACACGATCTGGGCCTACCGCAATAAAATGGAATATACCTTTTCAAATAAAAAATGGCTCACTTTCGAACAGCTGAAAAGCGGTGAGGAGTTTCCGGACCGCGACGCCGCCGGATTCCATATCCAAGGAGCTTTCGACAAGGTTCTCGACATCAACTGCTGTCATCTTCAGGATGATTTCGGCAACCGGCTTCGACTATTCATCAAGAACTACGGCAAAGAGCATAATCTTCCGTTTTATGATCTGAAAGCCAATTGCGGTTTTCTGCGAACGCTGATGATCCGGATCGCTTCGACCGGCGAAATAATGGCTGTGATGGTCTTTGGAGAGGATAATCCTCAGGCGATCGGGGAAGTCATGAATGCCATAAAGGAACAGTTCCCGGAAATTACATCCCTACTGTATGTTGTCAATCTGAAAGTCAATGACACGATAGCTGACCAGGATGTCATAACCTTCCACGGTCGAGATTACATCGAAGAGGAGATGGAGGGCCTGCGTTTCAGAATCGGGCCGAAATCGTTCTATCAGACCAATTCCCGACAGGCTTACGAACTCTACAAAGTCGCTCGTGAGTTTGCCTCTCTTGAAGGCAACGAGCTGGTCTATGACCTCTACACCGGTACCGGTACGATTGCCAACTTCATTGCCCGCCAGTGTCGCAAGGTGATCGGGATCGAGTATGTCGAGGATGCCATTGCCGACGCACGGATCAATTCAGAGGCAAACGGCATCGACAATACCCTTTTCTTTGCAGGAGACATGAAAGATGTGCTGACCGACGATTTCATCGCAGAGCATGGCCGTCCGGAGGTCATGATAGTCGATCCGCCACGAGCCGGCATGCATCAGGATGTCGTTAATGTCATCCTCAATGCAGAACCCGAACGGATTGTCTACGTCAGCTGCAATCCGGCCACACAAGCCAGAGACCTCGCGCTGCTTGATCAGAAATACCGGGTTGACGCTGTCCGGCCTGTAGACATGTTCCCGCATACTCATCATGTCGAAAACGTAGTCCGACTGACTAAAAAATAATCTTTGATAACATTAACCCCGGTCAAGCATTAAGAAATGTCAAATATTGGCCGGGGTTAAAACTTTTATCACGCTCAATCGTTCTTGATACAAATAAGTTTTTTATTTAGATATCATTGAACGAAACCGCAACGTGTAAGACAATAGCTACAAGCTTGTAAGTCGCCCCCACGACCTGAACGGGAGATGTTGAACGTTCCAACACTCAGTCCATGTCTGTCGACGGGCTTTTTTGCTATAAACCGGCCGGTACCCGCCGGTGCGGACAACAAAAGTATTCATTAAAATAGACATTTCACACACTCAGACTTCGAAACGATATGCTTGCCAATAGAAAATCCATGCTTCGCAGAATCATTATCCTGTTATGTAGCCTGCTCATTATAGGTGCACTTGTCGCCTTGGCGTGTTTCCTTTTTAAGAAAAAGGATCTGCAGGGAACCACTCCTGACGCCGAGACTGTTGTCACCGCATTGGTCAAACCAACAGATGTGTATATCTATGGCGACTTTGTCGGCCGCATAAAAGGGCAACAGTTCGTCGAAGTCCGGGCCCGTGTCGAGGGCTATCTTCAGAAAATGCTCTTTTCCGAAGGCACCTATGTGAAACAGGGGCAGACGCTGTTCATCATTGATCCCACAGTCTATAAGGCTCGTGCGAATAAAGCCAGAGCGCTGCTCAACAAAGCTAAAGCACAGGCACAGAAAGCGAGCCGGGATCTGGCGCGCATACGTCCGCTTCACGCGCAAAATGCGGCGAGCCAGCTCGATCTCGACAATGCTGAAGCAGCCTACGAGGGAGCGATGGCCGATGTTGCGGTCTGCGAGGCCGATCTTACACAGGCCGAAATCACGCTGGGCTATACGGAAGTGAAAGCTCCTATCTCCGGATACATCTCGCAGCGCGGGGTTGACGTCGGCACTTATGTCGGACCCTCAGGCACATCACTGCTCGCAACCATCGTCAACAGCGAGACTGTCCATGTTGAATTCTCAATGACAGCTCTTGACTACCTCAACAGCAAAAACCGTAACGTCACTCTCGGACAGTCTTCGGCCGACCGCGATTGGGATCCATATGTGACTGTGACTCTCGCCGATGGCTCCATATATCCGTATAAAGGAGTTGTAGACTTCGCTGATCCGCAGGTTGATCCTACTACGGGTACGTTCGGCGTACGTGCGGAAATGCCCAATCCTGACCATACGCTGCTCCCCGGTGAGATCACAAAAGTCAAATTGCTGATGGATGTACGCGAGAATGCGATCCAGATTCCGCAGAAAGCTCTGATAGTAGAAAAAGGAGGCGCCTATGTTTTTGTGGTAGGGAAAGACAACACGGTCGAACGCCGTTTTGTCGAGACCGGACCCGAAGTGGACAATAATATCGTGATCGAACGAGGTCTGGCTGCTGGCGAGAAGATCGTGGTAGAAGGTATTCATAAACTTAAACATGGCATGAAAGTGACTTCCAGACAGGCAGTCAGCGAAACGAAAACAGAGACCAAACAATGAAACGGAATTTTTTTCTCGAGCATCCGGTACTGTCAATCGTAATATCGATTGTCATTGTCATACTGGGTGGCATCGGTCTGACCATGCTGCCTGTCGACCAGTATCCGGCAATCGTTCCGCCGATAGTAAAAGTGTCGGCAAGCTATCCCGGAGCTGACGCTCTCACAGTCACCCAGGCTGTTGCGACTCCTATCGAGCAGCAGATAAACGGCACACCGGGAATGCTCTATATGCAGTCCTCAGCGTCAAACTCGGGAGGCTTCAGTGTCAGTGTGACTTTCGACATCTCTACCGACCCTGAACTGGCGGCCGTCGACATCCAGAACCGTATTAAGAAAGCTGAATCGAGCCTGCCTGCCGAGGTCGTTCAAAACGGAATCACAGTCGAAAAAGAGACTGAGAACAAACTCATGACAATCACTCTTCTTTCGAATGATCCGAAATATGATGAAATCTATCTTAGCAACTTCGCGACTCTAAATGTGCTTGACGTTCTTCGTCGAATTCCGGGAATCGGAAGCGTCAGCAACGTCGGAAGCCGTTATTATGCAATGCAGATCTGGGTAGAACCAGATAAGCTTGCCAATCTCGGACTGACAGTGCAGGACCTTCAGAAAGCCCTGAAGGATCAGAACCGCGAGTCGGCTGCCGGTGTGCTCGGACAGGCTCCGAACGGCGACATAGATCTCACTGTGCCAATTACGGCGCGCGGCCGTCTTTCTTCAGTACTGGACTTTGAACAGATTGTGATAAAGGCTCATAGCAATGGATCTGTGATTCGACTGAAAGATGTGGCACGTGTTTCGCTCGAAGCCTCATCCTACGCTACAGAAAGTGGTATCAACGGCGGAAACGCAGCCGTCCTTAACATAAGCATGCTTCCCGGAGCCAATGCTATTGAAGTGGCAGACGCAGTTAAAAAAGTGATGGATGACATCAGCAAGTCATTTCCCGAAGGCATCACCTATCAGATTCCCTTCGATATGACGACCTACATCAGTGATTCGATTCATCATGTCTATCAGACTTTGTTTGAAGCACTGATTCTCGTGATCTTTGTTGTCTTCCTGTCGCTCCAGAACTGGCGGGCGACCATTATTCCGATTGTTGCTGTGCCGATCTCTCTTATCGGAACCTTCGGAGTCATGCTCATCTTTGGATTCTCTCTCAATATGCTTACATTGCTCGGACTCATTCTTGCGATCGGTATTGTCGTCGACGATGCGATTGTCGTGGTCGAGAATGTCGACCGTATAATGCGGCAGGAGAATCTGAGCCCTATGGAAGCGACAAAGAAAGCAATGGGAAGTATCAGCGGCGCCCTTGTGGCGATGTCCTTGGTCCTGTGTGCTGTATTTGTTCCTGTCAGCTTCCTTCCCGGGATCTCCGGACAGCTCTACCGTCAGTTCACAATCACAATTGCAGTTTCTGTGATTATATCGACAATTGTCGCGCTTAGTCTGACGCCGGTCATGTGTGGTTATATCCTGAAAAAAGAGGATGAATCGAAAAACGGATTCTTCAGACTGATCAACAAGTGGCTGAACAATGGCAACCGTTTCTACGGCAGAATTGTAGCGAAGGCGATCAGAGTGCCAAAAAGAATGATTGCGGCATTCGGCCTTATTCTCATAGCCATATGGGCAATGAACGAGTTGATGCCGCGAAGCTTCATGCCCCAGGAAGACCAAGGCTACTTCACTGTCGAACTTGAGCTTCCTGACGGCGCCACGATAGAGCGTACACGAGTTGTGACCGATCGCGCTATGGCATATCTGCTTGAACAGCCTGAAGTAGAGCACGTGCTTAATGTTACCGGTTCGAGCCCGCGTGTCGGAACCAACCAGTCCCGAAGCCAGCTTACGGTCATCCTCAAACCGTCGGACGAGCACAAAGGGCGCGACCTCAGCACTATCATGGCTGATGTGATGGCCGAACTGTCGACATATCCTGAAAGCAAAGTCTACCTTTCTCGTCCAGCCGTCATTCCGGGACTCGGTTCTTCCGGCGGTTTTGAAATGGCTCTGGAGGCGAGAGGTAATACGACTTATGCCGAATTGCAGGCGGCGGTCGACACGCTGCTCACCGCCGCATCAAAATCGAAAGAACTTTCGGGCGTATCTTCGTCAATGCAGCGAGATATACCCCAGCTCTATTTTGACGTTGACCGTGATAAAGCTCAGCTTCAGGGAGTCAATATGTCTGACATCTTTTCGACCGTGAAGGCATTTACCGGTTCGGTCTACGTCAACGACTTTAATATGTTCAACCGCATCTATCGTGTCTATATCCAGGCTGAAGCTCCGTATCGAGCCCACAGAGAAAATCTCAATCTCTACTTTGTCAAGGGACGGGACGGGACAATGCTTCCCGTCACCTCGCTCGGAAAGACCTCGTACACAACTGGCGCGGGAAACATCAAGCGATTCAATATGTTCAATAGCGCAATGATAACCGGAGAAGCTGCCCACGGCTACAGTTCCGGTCAGGCAATGTCGAAGATGGAGCAACTCGTCAAAGAGACTCTTGGCGACAAAGTGGAAGTGGAGTGGAGCGGCTTGTCTTATCAGGAGAAAAACGAAGACGGCAACACCGGCTTGGTCCTTCTGCTTGCATTCATATTCGTCTTTCTCTTTCTTGCCGCCCTGTATGAGAGCTGGACAGTGCCTCTGGCAGTCATCCTCTCTCTGCCGGTTGCCGGAATCGGAGCATATCTCGGAATATGGCTGACGGGACTCGAAAATAATATATATTTCCAGATCGGGCTCGTGATGCTTGTCGGACTTGTTGCCAAAAACGCGATTCTGATCGTGGAATTTGCAAAAGAGTCCTATGAAAGCGGCATGGGGCTTGTCGAGTCAGCTATCGAAGCTGCCCATAAGCGATTCCGCCCACTCGTCATGACCTCCCTTGCATTTATGCTCGGACTTCTTCCGCTTGTCTTTGCCTCCGGGCCCGGCTGTGAGAGCCGTCGCAGCATCGGCACTGGAGTGTTCTTCGGAATGTTGGTTGCAATAACCGTAGGCATTGTCTTTGTTCCCTTCTTCTTTGTTCTGATCGGAAAAATCAACAAAAGAGTCTCACGGGCGTTTAAAAAGAAAAACTCATGAAAACAATCCAACTGACCCCACTCGCACTTTCGGCTCTGTTTCTGTTTTCCGCATGCAACGGGACGAAGCAGTGTCTGGCACCGGATCTCAGGATTCCGGATTCATTCTCGATCGCAGCAGCAGATTCTGAATCGGTCGGGGACATGACATGGATGCAGTATTATGGCGATCCGCAGTTATGTCAGCTGATTGATAAGGCGCTGAAAAACAACCATGACGTCAGGATTGCAGCCGAACGCATAGTTGAGATGGATAAACTCTTCGGAGCTGCCAAAACCGCTCTGCTCCCTGAGTTGAGCGCACGAATCTATGGAAACCGCGAGACCTACGACTATTCGGACAAAGCCGCAGTCATTGACCCCGAATACGGGGCTAAGCTATCATTGACATGGGAAGCCGACCTCTGGAAAAAGCTTTCCTGGGGCAAGAAAAAAGGAGAGGCTCAATATCTTGCAAGTGTCGAAGACAAGCGGGCAATGGACATTCTGGTGATTTCGAGAGTTGCCGAAGCATACTTCACACTTCTGGCTCTGGATAGCGAACTCGACATCGTCAGACGGACACTTGCAACCCGGGAAGAAGGGCTGAAACAGGCCAAACTCCGCTTTGAGGGAGGGCTCACGTCCGAGATGGTCTATCGTCAGGCAGAGGTGGAAAGGACAACCACAGCCTCTCTTATCCCCGCACTGGAGGAAGACATCGTGCTGACCGAAAATGCGCTTCATCTTTTGCTCGGAGAGTATCCTGGCGAGCCGATACCGCGTCCGGAAATCGTGTTGTCGGAAGTGGTTGTCAAGGAGCCTCGAGTCGGAATTCCGTCGAAGCTCATTGAGCGGCGTCCAGATCTTCGTGCGGCTGAGATGCGGCTGAAATCGGCAATGGCTGATGTCGGCATTAAGTATGCCGAGCGATTCCCATCCTTCACGATCGGACTGACGGGAGGACTTGAGAATAATAAATTAGAGAAATTTCTTCAGACTCCGTTCAGTTTCGTTGTCGGATCTCTTACTGCTCCGGTTTTTGACTTTGGCAAGCGAAAGAAGAACTACGAAGCGGCCGTCTCGAAATATAATCAGACGAAACTCGCATATGAAAAAGCCGTCATGAACGCGTTCAAGGAGGTTAACGACGCTATAATCGCCTATCGCGCCGCACGCGCGACAGCTCAATTGAAAACAGAGCTTAGGGATGCGGCAATGAAATATGTCGAACTTGCCCGTCTGCAATATATTGGCGGGACATCTCTATATATAGATGTCCTTGACGCGCAACGCCGCTATTTTGACGCACAGATTGCGTTGAGCAATGCCGTCAAGAGCGAGTATCTGGCTCTTGTCAACCTCTACAAAAGTCTTGGCGGAGGTTGGGCGGTAGCAGAGGCTCAGCCTTCGTCAGACGTTGGGGGCGATGAGAGTGTGGACAATACGGAGTTATAATAACGCTTGTCGCCCGAGACCTCTTTCCCGATATAATCCGGAATCCCAATAGGCTCATCCGGCGAACTCAACTCGATTTCAGCTATCACAAGGCCTTCTAGCGCGGCATGGAATTCATCGATTTCCCAACGCCCCACGCTGTAGCGGATTTTTTCAATGGCAGGAGCAACGGCGCAACTGTTCATCATCTCTATCGCATCCTCGTAGGGCACCTCGTATTCCCATTCATGTCTGACAAGCCCTTTATTGCGGCTTTTTACAGTCAGAAAAGCTCTCGAATCCATAGTCCTGATCCTGATCGTTGAGTCCGGATCTGTCGATAGATATGCCTGTCTGATTGTTGCTTTTGAATCTGCACATTCGCGATAGGAGGCGTTCCTGACAAGGAATTTTCGTTCAATTTCTTTAGCCATAAATGATTCTGTTTACTGCAAAAGTACCACAAAAAAAGCTAATTTCCTTCTATATGTGATAATATATTTCGCAATTTCCCCAACAAAATGTAACTTTGTAGAATTAAATTTTCCGAGGCGTGCCGTGTGCCGCACGTCCAATTGAACTTGATAGCTAAGAATGATCGAACGAATTATACTGATAGACAAAGCAGATCCCCAGAGCTTCTATGGGGTTAATAATTCCAATATGCAATTGATCCGCAATCTGTTCCCTAAATTGAGAATGGCAGCTCGCGGTTCGGTTATAAAAGTGATCGGCGATGAATCTGAAACTGCAATTTTTGAAAAGCGCATCCATGAACTTGAGGAATATTGCGTGAAATATAATTCTTTGTCAGAGGATGCGATCATTGACATTATTCATGGCGAGAAACCGTCCGATAAGAAGAGCGACGGTGTGATTATTTTCGGGCTGAACGGCAAACCGATTTCTGCGCGAACTCCCAACCAGCAGCGTCTTGTCAACGAGTTCCTCAATAATGACCTGACATTCGCTCTCGGACCTGCCGGAACCGGAAAAACATATGTCGCAATTGCACTTGCTGTCAGAGCACTTAAAAACAAGGAGGTGCGCAAAATCATCCTTTCGCGCCCGGCAGTGGAAGCAGGGGAGCGCCTCGGTTTTCTGCCCGGGGACATGAAAGACAAGATAGATCCTTATCTACAGCCTCTCTATGACGCTCTTGAAGATATGATTCCCCCGTTGAAACTGAAGGAATATATGGATACAAATGTCATTCAGATCGCGCCGCTTGCATTTATGCGCGGTCGCACCCTGAACGATGCCGTTATTGTTCTCGACGAAGCTCAGAACACGACGACCCATCAGATCAAAATGTTCCTGACGCGACTCGGAATGAACGCGAAAATGATCATTACCGGCGATGCAACCCAGATCGACCTTCCTCGTTCAACTGGCTCGGGACTGATTCATTCGCTTAAGGTTCTGAAAAACGTGAAGGGCATTGGCAAGGTGGAATTCGGGAAGAAAGACATTGTCAGACATGCGCTCGTGCAGCGTATTGTCGAAGCTTACGAAAAGTTTGACAACGAGCATAAGGAGGACCGCTCCTCCGCAAAGCCGGAAGAACCCTCGGAGCAGAATGCGGAGTAACTGTAGCCGGCACATATTCTTAAGGTTATTGGCCGTTGTTCTATTCCTGTTGGTATCTGCAAGTGTCTCAGCATCGGTAACGGTCAGGGGTAGGGTAGTCGACTCTATAACTGATAAGCCTGTACCTTTTGCATCGGTTCAGCCAATCGGACGCAACTGGGCTGTGCAGGCGGATGAAAAAGGAAACTTCAGGATTGAGTTGCAGACACCGCCTGACAGCCTGGGGGTGTCCGCTCTCGGTTTTTCTACTGAAAAAATTTCCTACAAAGATTTTAAGCGGAACAACAATCGTATCTATGTTGCATCGACTGGCGTGGCACTTGGCAACATATATGTACGCCCGAAGAAAGAAAAGTACACCAAAAACAATCCCGCGGTCGAGTTTATGAGGCGCATCCGCAACTCTTCGGGACTCAATGATCCAAAGCGGAATCCGTACTATAGCTATGACGGTTACGAACGAATAACAATAGGTCTTAATAATATTTCGCCTGAGAGCGATAAGAATCTGATTCTAAAAAACTTTGAATTCCTCAGGACTCATATTGACACGTCGGAAGTCTCAGGACGACCGACTCTGGCGTTGTCGACAAGAGAAAAATCCTATACTTACAACTACAGGAAAAATCCCAAATCTGAAAAAGAGTATGTCAAGGGACTGAGACAGGAGGGGCTGGATGATTTTTTGGATCAGTCAAACATGCAGACCCTATATGAGGACTTCTTCAAAAACATCGATCTCTATCAGAACGATATAGATCTTCTTCACAACCGTCTTGTAAGTCCGCTTTCAAAAATCGCACCGGATTTCTATAAATTTTATCTGACCGATACTGTAGAAATTGACTCAGTAAAGTGTATCGAACTCTCTTTTGTACCACGAAATTCGGAATCTTTTGGATTTACGGGCAAAATATATGTGGATGACGGAGATTCGACTATGTTTATCCGTAAGGTCACTATGAACGTGCCGCGGGACATCAATCTCAATTTCATCGACGGAATCTTCATCAATCAGCAGTTTGAAAAAGCTCCTGACGGATCAAGGCTTCTGACACGCGACGATCTGATTGCGGAAGTCTCAGTTCTTCCAGGGTCACAATCTCTTTATTTCCGCCGGCTAACCTCTCTAAGAAATCATGATTTCCTCCCGAGGGAAGAGTCCAATATCTATAACAATATCGGCAGCACAATCTATCATCCTCAGGTTTATCAACGCGATTCTCTTTTCTGGGAGCGAAATAGGTTTATTGAACTGGGGCGCAGTGAATCCTCTGTCACCGCTCTGACCGCTGGCGTAAGATCCAACAGATTCTATCGTTTTGCTGAGGGTTTTGTCAAAATAATGGTCAATGGCTATGTTAAAACAGCCCATGACAGCAAATTTGACTTTGGTCCGGTCAACACTCTGATCAGCCACAACACGCTTGAAGGCTATCGTTTCCGTATCGGTGGAATGACAACATCCAACCTTAGTAAACGTTTTTTCATGCGTGGCTACGCAGCCTATGGAACACGCGACCATAAAATAAAGTATAGTGGTGAGCTTGAATATTCCTTTCATGACAAACGCTATCAGCCGCGAGAGTTCCCGGTCCACTCTATCCGCCTGATCCATACTTACGATGTCAACATGATCGGTCAGCAGTATCTTTTTACGAATCCGGACAATATGTTCCTCTCCATCAAGCGTCATGAAGACCACCAGATCAACTATCTGAGATCAACAAAATTCATATATGCTCTTGAGCTTGCAAACAACTTTTCCGTCACGGCGGAAATAGCTCATGAACGCCAGTATGCCGCTGGATTGATGCGATTCGTGACCCCCTACGGACGCATCTACAGCCATTTTGACGAAACGAAATTCAATCTGCAGCTGCGCTATGCGCCTGGCGAGAAAATCTACCAGCGTGGAGCCTCACGCGTATCCATAAATCAGGATGTGCCGGTCTTCATGCTTACTCAGACATATGCGCCTAAAGGTCTGATGGGCAGCCTTTTCGAAATCAACAAAACCGAACTCAGCATTTCAAAACGCTTCTGGCTCTCCGCCTTCGGTTATATTGACGGGATTGTCAAGACCGGACATATATGGAGCAGTGTGCCTTACCCTTATCTGATGTTCCCTAATGCAAATCTGTCCTACACGATTCAGCCCGAGAGTTTTGCCCTTCTCAATCCTATGGAATTCGTGACCGACTCCTATGCCTCGTGGGACATCACCTATTGGGCAAACGGTGCGATTTTCAACTATATTCCTTATTTCAAAAAACTTAAGCTACGTGAAGTATTCTCATTTCGTGGAGTCTGGGGGCATTTAAGCAGTAAAAACAACCCATCGGATAACAATGATCTTTTTCAATTTCCTGCAGTCAGCAACACGCAGGCTCTATCATCAACACCATATATGGAGGCTGGCGTTGGCATTGACAATATTTTTCGGATACTTCGCCTTGACTACGTTTGGCGCCTGACTTACCGCAAAGGTCCTGCTGTTGATAAAGGAGGCCTTCGGTTGGCTCTTCATTTTACGTTCTGATAAAACAGCGGCGATATTAAGGAACGTTTAACAGCAGACTTTATCGAGAGGATTTTCCGGATGATTTCCGCGAGTTGAAGAAACAAACATAATTATTTTTTGAATTAATTTTAATGAGATTCTAAGAGAAACTCATTAAAATTTGTTACTTTTGTCTTTACAAAGTGACATATTTCAGATGATAACAACCCTTTCAGATTTTAATATTCGGCATCTCAACACTTTCCGGATGAATATATCAGTCGGAAAGCTGATTGAATACACATCGGCCACAGATCTTCCGGCTGTTTTTTTGGAAGTCGGTGACGCTCCGTATCTATCAATCGGTGCAGGAAGCAATCTTTTGTTCTTAGGCGATTTCCCGGGAGTTTTGCTTCATTCAGGAATTCTGGATCTTGAAATGGTGAATGAAAGCGATTCAACAGTTCTTGTACGTGCAGGATCTGGAATTGAGATGGATAAGCTTATCGGGCAGACATGTCAGGCTGGCCTTTGGGGTCTTGAGAATCTTTCAGGAATTCCGGGAGAAGTCGGAGCCTCAGCTGTGCAGAATGTCGGAGCCTATGGCGTAGAAGTAAAAGATGTTATCAAAGAAGTAGAATGTTATGACACACTTGAAAAGCGGTTTGTCGTTATGCCGGTTTCAGAGTGTCACTATGGTTACCGCAGTTCGGTATTCAAACGCCCCGATTTAAAAAATCGATACATTATCACCCATGTCACTTATCGGCTGAGCCGCATTCCTTGTCCTGTCTTGACTTACGGCAATCTGAAATCTCGGTTTGCGATAGGGGAGACGCTGACTCCGGAAATGCTCCGAAACACTATCATATCAATACGCGACGAAAAACTCCCGTCGGTAGAGTTGTTTGGCAGTGCTGGAAGTTTCTTCAAGAATCCCGTTGTCTCACAGGCGGACTACGACTCGCTTGTAGTCCGCGTTGCAGAAACGCTCGGGCAAGAAATTGTGCCACCGGCATACAAAGTCACTGACGGCTATAAGCTTTCGGCAGCCTGGCTCATAGATCAAGCCGGGCTCAAGGGCATATCCCATAAAGGTGCTGCGACATGGCACACACAACCGCTCGTTATCATAAACAAGTCCGGAAAAGCAACTCCGTCCGACATCCTTGAACTCGAAACGATCATCATCAGAAAAGTGCAGGATCTTTTCGGAATTACATTGTCGCCTGAAGTCGAACACATTTATCCGACCTTTCAATCATGAGTACATTTATAATCGAAGGTGGCCACCGATTAAGTGGCACAATTGAACCCCAGGGCGCAAAAAACGAGGCGCTACAGATAATCGCGGCAACGCTACTTACATCCGAGCCCGTACATATCACCAACATCCCTGAAATACTTGATGTAAAGAATCTCATCGCATTGCTTGAGGGAATGGGAGTTAAAGTGACGCGTCATTCTAAAGGAGACTACACATTTCAGGCCGATGATGTAAACACCGACTATATCAAGAGCAAGACTTTTGTTGACAAATGTGCTTCGCTGCGTGGCTCCGTACTCATCGCCGGACCGTTGCTGGCCCGCTTCCGCACCGCTTTTTTTGCAAAACCTGGAGGCGATAAGATTGGCAGAAGAAAGGTTGACACACACATAATCGGATTCGAGAATTTAGGCGCAACGTTCACCTACGAGCGAGACATGAAAGCCTATCACCTTGTTGTTCCAGAAGGAACAGCTCTCAAAGGTTGTTATATGCTTCTGGATGAAGCCTCTGTAACGGGCACAGCAAACATTGTCATGGCAGCATCGCTTGCTGAAGGAACAACAACAATCTACAATGCTGCGTGTGAGCCTTACATACAGCAGCTTTGCAAGCTACTGCTGGCTATGGGAGTAACGATTGAGGGGCTCGGCTCGAATCTTCTTCGTATCCACGGCGCAGAAAAACTCGGTGGAGCTACCCACCGTATTCTGCCCGACATGATTGAAGTCGGCAGTTTTATTGGAATGGCTGCACTTAACCGCAGTTCGATTACGATCAAGAACGTCAGCTATGACAATCTCGGAATTATCCCCGACAGCTTTAAGCGACTAGGTATCAAGCTGGAAAGAAGGGGAGACGACATCTATTTGCCCGAGCAGGATAAATATATCATTGAAACCGCTCTTGACGGATCAATCCTCAATATTGCCGACGCTCCGTGGCCCGGTTTGACGCCTGATTTATTGAGCGTTATGCTTGTTGTTGCCACTCAGTGTCAAGGAAGCGTTCTGATCCATCAGAAGATGTTTGAAAGCCGACTCTTCTTTGTTGACCGGCTAATCGATATGGGTGCTCAGATTATGCTGTGTGATCCGCACCGGGCTGTTGTTATTGGTCTGGACAATCGTCTTCCTTTGCGCGCAAACAAAATGTTGTCGCCGGACATCCGTGCGGGCATCGCAATGCTGATCGCCGCCATGTCGGCCACCGGAGTAAGTGAGATCGGCAACATCAACCAGATTGACCGCGGCTACGAAAATATTGACATCAGACTCCGGGCACTTGGAGCTCACATAGAACGTCGAGACTAAGAAGTAGTCCTCGCTCAGTTTCTATAAATAAAAACATGTCAGCATTATAAAATGTATTTATGCGGAAAGAAATGAATTTCCGCATAAATACATTTTTAATTTGATCCCATTTAAAGACTAAAGCGATTTGTATTTTATCGTGCCATTCTCCAACGCTTCATAACAAAGATGCTATCGGGAAGCAAACAAGCTTATCTCTACATGGCATCTAATGGTATTTATAGGATGAAAAGTGCGCCTGTTGATTTGGCACCCTTTTTGCACATAACCGATATTATGTTAAATTGTATCTGGGGAAGCAAGGGTGGTGTGAAATTTCCAAGACTAACTCCCCCGCTGGACGCAGATAATAATGTGTATTTGTAATTATCTTTGCTTAAATTTGCAAATCATCTCTAACAAATGAGGTTCTGAATGCAGTCTTTTCAGGCTTTATCCATCTTATATTGGAAATCAGTTTTCATTCATGGACAAAGTTCAATTGGTAAAACAATGTCAAGCCGGCGATATGGAGGCCTTTGCTGTCCTATATAAGACCTATTTCCCTAAATTGCGGACTGTCGTTGCTTATTACGTACAAAATGAATGTGTGGTTAGAGACATTCTCCATGATGGATTCTTAATCGCATTTGAATCGATAAAATCACTGCGCAATGCCACTAAAATAGATGCATGGCTTATCACCATAATGAAAAATCTTTCGTTGCAGTATCTTAGAAACGGATTAGATATGGTAACTTTGGATGAATCAGAAGATTATGCCTCAGAACTCGAGAATGACGAAATCAATGCAGACAGCGACCTAACATGGGAAAACCTGATTGAAGTAATCAACCAATTACCGGAAGGATATCGCAATGTGTTTCGTCTGTCGGTATTGGATGGTATGTCTCACAAGGAGATAAGTGATCGATTGGGCATAGCTCCTCATACGTCATCATCGCAACTTGCACGTGCAAAAGCGGTGCTGCGCCGACTGATCACAGAATACCGTAGTGAGATTGGCATCCTATCGATTGTCGCAGTCGCATTATTCGTCTGGAAGGAATTATTTATCCTTAATAATAAGAATGAAGTTATTAGGCCACTCATAACTCGGGATTCGGAAGAAAAGAGATTGGACGTTATTGTGCCGAATGACAAAATAGAAAGACAAGCTCCTCATATTGAAGAGCCCACCAAAATGGTGAATAAGACAATGAATCTGGAGAATCTTGGACAAGTGTCCGAGCCAAACGATTGTGTCCCAATAGTTGTAAATGATAGTGCTATGACTGATACGACTCAGATTTACAGAGACAGAATAGATGCTGGAGGACTTGTAGCTTATGTGCCCTCCCCTAATCTTGCAACTGCTAAGACAGATGACTGGTCGCTGTCATTAGCATATGCAGGCAATACTGGTCAGGATCGTGCAGGCTACTATAAAACCGGCATATCCGATACAGAAAGGCCGGAGGAAGTTGCAGAGAAAAGGCGTCACCATATGCCACTGACCATCAGCTTGTCAGTTAATAAGAAGTTATCATCACGATGGAGCATTGAGTCAGGCATAAGATATACGTTCCTCCGGACAAACATCCTTTCTCAGAGCAGTTACACGAATAAGGAGACAATCCAACGCATTCACTATATCGGTGTGCCTCTTAAGTTAAACTACCGCGTTCTTACACATAGACGCGTTTCGGTATACGGACAAGGTGGTATTGCATTGGATATTCCCATAGCCGGGGATCAGTTGATCCGTGAGTTGCCCGGATCAGAAAGCGACAGATGCCGCATAACCGCCCCGTTTCAGTGGTCCATTGAAGGAGGCGTCGGTTTCCAATACCATTTCACACCGTCATTCAGCATTTATGCCGAGCCGTCGCTACGTTACTATTTCAATACAGATTCCGACATAAAGACTATACGTCAGGAAAAACCGCTTGAACTTTCAATTCCAATTGGTCTGAGATACACGTGGTAGATCCAAACAACGACATGCAGTCTTTGAGATAATAATCACTCTATATGGTATGAATCCATAACAAATACCGATATGCAAAAATCAGTCAAATTTTTCTTATTGTTCATGCTTCTACTTAATGTTTCCGCATGTGCCGATAATGTCGAACCCAGTGAGCCATCCACGCCAGGGAGAGCAGAAATATCACGAACTCTGCCTGTCTTATATATTGAGACCGAGAACCATGAGCCCATTGTGTCGAAAGAAAAGTATCTTAATGCCACCTATCGGCTCGATGCGATGGGCATAGAGGGCGTTTCGTCCATTGGAACAGAGGGAGAGCCATTGCAGATGCAAATACGCGGGAGAGGCCATTCTTCATGGAAGGGAAACAAGAAACCATATAAGATAAAGTTTGCAAAAAAGACCGCGATACTCGGGATGGCAAAAAACAAACACTGGGCATTGCTGAAACCTACCGAAAACACCGTCGCAGGATTACAGTTGGGTAAACTTATGGGAATGGCATGGACTCCGAGTTGCCGACCAATCGAAGTTGTATTGAACGGTGACTATATCGGACTATATTTTCTTACCGAAACAATACGCATTGACGATAACAGGGTAAATATCTATGAGCAACAGGACTTGGAAACAGATCCGGCCCTGATTAAAGGGGGGTGGCTTGTAGAAGTTGACAATTATAAAGATGAGTGTCAGATAACTATTCCTGAGAATTCGCGATGGAATCTGACGCTGCGTTATCACTCGCCAGAGAATCTGTCACCTGCTCAACTTCAATGGCTGACTGACGAATTCAACGATATAAATAAAGCGATCTATTCCGAAGATAAGTCTTCGACAGACTGGGAAAAATATATTGATGTGGAGAGTATAGCCCGCTTCTTCATATTGCAGGAAGTGATGGACAACCCCGACGGATTTCATGGAAGTTTCTATCTGCACAAAGATCTAAAGGATAATTCCAAATGGATTGCCGGCCCAATCTGGGATCTGACATGCTATAACCGTGATAAGACAGACTATACCTTCAGAATGAAGGCTCACTATGGGTTCACTCCGCATTGGATTGGTGAGATTATCCGGTATGAAAGTTTTTGTGAAACTGTCGCATCGGTCTGGAGTGAAATATATCCAAAGAAGCTCTCAGAAATATATGACTATATTGATGAAACGGTTCTTCCCCTTGATAAAGCCTGGAGGAATGATTGTGCCAGATGGAATGACGATCCCACACAGACAGCAGCACGAAGAGCTCTCAGAATTAAGAGTGCCCTGCGCCGCAATGTAGAGTGGTTCAACACCCACCTTCCGCCAGCCCATTAACCTTAATTATATTGTAAACCTCCGCCTGTTTTATGGAGATTTTCTTTTCGTTGCAAATCACAATAAAACACTGAGCATGAAATTAGCAACGAGGATTACGGCTCTGGAGCAAAATCGACCTTACAGATTAGTTGGTAAGTCGAAATTGTGGCCTTGATTTTGGGATATCTGAGGGGAGTTAGTTTTATTTAACTCGATTTTTTCTCTTTATTTTTATCCTTACAGGGAACTTTCCCGACAAAATTGCAACTAACTTTGTAAAGAGAAAATGATGATGAATAATTCTGACTATAATCAATCCTTTACCGCAATGGTCGGGCGACATGAAAAGATAATTTTCAGTGTCTGCTTTTTTTATGCCTCACGTGAGGTGCCATTTGATGACATTAGGCAAGAAGTCTTGATTTCGCTGTACAAAGGATACCGCAATTTTCGACAAGAGAGTTCTGAATCAACTTGGGTGTATAAAGTATGTATCAACACATGTCTATTTTCATTGAGAAAATTTACCCCCAAGTTTAAAACGATTTCTTTTGATGAAATGCCTATAGTTAAGTTTCATGATGAAAACGATAATGAAACAAAGGAAAAATTGGAATGGCTTTATTCCTTAATCGCTCAACTTAATCCTATGGATAAAGCCTTGATATTAATGTGGCTCGATGAGTTAAGCTATGAAGAAATTGCCATCAATATGGGTATACCGAGGAATACCGTCGCATCTCGACTACATAGAGTAAAGGAAAAAATTTCATCAGGAAAGGAGGAAATATGGAACTTGAAGAATTAAAGGCCACTTGGCAATCAGTTAAACCGGGCGTTAGAAGTCTTGGATATTCTCAGAAAGATGATGCCAGTCTTGCCAGAAAGGATGATGTAAAGACTCGTCTTTTAAGAAAGGTTTTCTTTGGAGAACTGTTTTCATTTGTATGTATTATTCTTTTGGCGACATCACATTTGTGGTCCCCTACAAAGCTACCGGTGTTATGGCTTGGTTCGTTCTGTGCTATAATTGCAGTAGGAATCATTTGTGGTATAGGATTATACTTATCCATTAAACGAGTTAATCTGTGGATGGATTCCAATTCCGACATACTGACCGCAATTGTCAAAATTAAGGCACGATATCGGAGACTCGAATTAATCATTAGTGTTCTCATATTGCCATTGCTAATTTGGTTGTCATTGACACCTCCTTTTCTAAATACATTGGATATGTATATTGTATGGGCATTGACTGTTATCTGTTTCGGACTCGAATACCTTTGGTATAGATGTAATATCAAGCAATTAAATAGTATTTGCAGCTGGAACGAGTAATAATTAATACAACACATATGAATACAAGAATTTCAGTTTTTTCTATTCTGTTTGCAAGTCTTGTCAGCTTTATTGCTATTGCTTGCAATGCTAAAGCAGAAGGTCCATCACAAATGAGCGTTGATCAAGATTTCACAGTCGCTATTTTCTCGACATCTGAAAATGGAAACGTGGTAGATACTATTTCCCCTTGTCTTTTGCAAGAAACCATACATGTCTCAGAGCTACTTCATTATCCAGATGACGAGGGCGTGACAATGCCGTTCTCAATTTCTGATACTGCAAAGTACGCTGAAATAACTGAAAGCAATCTTAATAAGAGAATTGCCATCGCAATTAATGGTTTTGTTGTATCCACACCAGTTGTGAAAACTCGATTAGACAATGGCATGTGCTCCGTCGTGTTGGAAGACTCTCATGTCGCCAAACTTTTTCCGAATGTTAATATAACGAACCTCAAATCTCCGAATCAATAAACTATTATTGCTGTCGGATTAAACGTATTACTGCAAGAAATTCAGGTCGATTCCATTTGCTGGAGTCGACCCTTTTCGGTTACTTGGGCCTTGAAAGACTTCAACTGCTGTACTTATCTGGTGGCAAAATCATATTACACGTATAATCGTGCAGTTAAAAATCCATAACATGAGCTGAGAATCAAACAGCTGATTGTCGTGGATTGACATCAACTTCCACAATGGCACACGATTAGCATACTCACATCCTCAAAGTCCTCTGACAATCAGGCAATTTGCCGAAATAAGAAAAATTGCGTAATTTTGCGGTGTTTTTGAAACCTATGAGAAGTCCGTTGAAAATCCTAATATGCAGTTTTGCGCTGATTCTGTCGGTGCTTTCAACGGTATTGCAATATCATAGTCATGACTGTCTGGGACATTTCAGCATCAACATGCTTTCCTATCAGCTATCTTTAGGCTGTGCGGACAATGGACCATGTCAAGTTGAGACGAGCCATAAGAATTGTAATCACCCGCATTCGTGCTATGACTCACACAGACATCAGCATGACAAGGATAATTGCGCACTTCATCTCGACAATATTAAGCCGGGTAAGGGAAACCGAAATGCTCTGAACGCTTCGGTTGTATGCCTCATGCTGCTGCCGAGCAGGCTTGGTAATGATTCTTCCGGCGATGAGTCCGGCAGATGTTGTCGCAATCATGTTTGGTGTCGGGCTACGATTCTTTCAGAACAGGATTTAATTTGTTTAGTGACCCCTTTGCGCGGATCACCTTCGGCTGAAATTGCATAAAGCATTCTTTTTCAGGCGCCGTCGTTGTCAACCGGCGTAATGTAAACAAATAAATTTTGATCTCAATGAATAAAAAACATATGATTTTTGCGGCGGCAGCATTGATTGCCGCAACTGTTTCGTGTAAACAACATGGAAACAATAATTCTGATGACCACGATCACGCTCATCAGACAGAGTCTGCACCGGCGGAGGAAGAGCACAAGCATGGCGAAGACGAAATTATCATAGAGCCAGAAGAGGCTGCAAGATTTGGCATAAAGACAAAAGAAATCACCCCTGAACCTTTCACTTCGACCATCCGTGTGACCGGTCAGTTAGAACCTTCTACAACTGATCCCGGAGCTATTTCAGCATCAACTTCCGGAATTCTGACCTTTACCACTCCCCTTTCGGTCGGATCAAAAGTCTCAAAGAACCAGGTTGTGGCCAAAATCGCAGCCCGTTCAGCCTCGGGTGATAACCCCAACGCAATGGCTTTGGCAGCAGTCAGTGCTGCAAAGCGTGAGCTTGACAGAATCCGGCCATTGCTTGATGACGGAATAGCGACAATGAGCGAATATAATGCTGCACTTGCCGCATATGAATCGGCGAAAGCTTCTGTCAGCCAAAGTTCTATTTCGGGGAATGTAGTAAGTACGGTCAACGGCACAGTGCTTGAGGTATTATGTGTCAACGGTCAGTATGTGGAAACCGGTACGATGATCGCCCGTGTCTCTCAAAACAGTCTTGTCACACTGCGCGCTGATCTGCCTGCTGCCCAAACGCGCTATCTTTCCTCGATTACGGATGCTCTTGTCAAATCGCCCGTAACCGGCGAGTGGATGCGGATAAGCGAAATGGGAGGGAAGCGTGTTGACAAAAGCGATATTCCTTCAACCGGAGGTTATACGCCCGTGATCTTTGAATTCCGAACTTCTAAAGATTTCATGCCAGGCAGTAATGTCGATGTGGAGCTGATCGAATCTACGAAAAACGACTGTATCGTCATACCTCGTTCGGCTTTGATTGAACAGGGTGGCGAGTATTATGCATTTGCCAAGACCGGTGCGCACGCATATGTCCGTTGTCGGGTAGAGTGCGGAGCATTTTCAGGCGATTACGTTGAAATACTTTCAGGAATCAAAACCGGCGACAATATCGTTGTCGAAGGGGCCCAGACTGTGAAAATGGCTGAAACGTCATCAGTTGTTCCTGAAGGACATTCCCATAACCATTAATAGTCCAGAACATGTTGAACCGAATTGTCAGTTTCGCATTGCGAAACAGAGTCACGGTGCTGATGATTACCGGACTATTGCTCATATGGGGATGCGTAACGCTCATAAAGAGTGAGATCGATATATTCCCGGATCTGTCGGCCCCAACGGTTGTCATAATGACCGAATCGGGAGGACTCGCCCCTGAGGAAGTTGAGATGACGGTCACCTACCCGATCGAAACGGCTATGAACGGTGCTCCGGGCGTGCGAAGAGTTCGCTCGTCATCGTCTGCCGGATTTTCGGTTGTGTGGGTTGAGTTCGACTGGTCCGCTGATCCAGATAAAGCGAGAAGAATCGTCTCAGAAAAACTGATGACGGTTTCCGACCGGTTGCCCGCCGGAGTCGGGACTCCTACACTTGGCCCAGAGTCTTCTATTCTTGGAGAGATGTTTATTGTCGGACTGACTTCGACAGACTCGCCAGAAGTTTCGATGACGGACCTTCGGAAAATTGCAGACCGGCAGTTTATTCCACGCCTGCTTGCACTTCCAGGAGTTTCGCAGGCAAGTGTCATCGGCGGAGATGTCGTCGAGCTTCAGATCCAGATCATGCCTGAACGGCTGAAAACCTTCGGCATCACGATAGAAGAGGTCAGGAATGCAGCGGCATCACTCAACGACAATGCATCCGGCGGTGTGATCTATGATTTCGGAAACGAATATCTTGTCAAGGCGCGTGCCATGACAGGGAATGTCAATGATATTTCAAAGAGTGTGGTACGTTCCGATTCACGCGGCATTGTCACACTTCAGGACATCGCGGAGATCCGTTTCGGAGCTGCCAGCCCGCGTCTCGGCAGTGCGTCGGTCAATGCGACTCCCGCGGTGCTTATCACCATCACCAAGCAGCCTGGCGGGTCGACAGTCAAGTTGACCGAAGAGATCGAGAATATGATTGCGTCACTGCGCCCTACCCTGCCTAAATCAGTATCCATCAACACTGATATTTTCCGACAGGCAGACTTCATAGACAATTCGATCGGCAATCTGCAGGTGTCGCTGATAGAGGGTGCGATTTTCGTTATTGTAGTGCTTTTCTTCTTCCTGATGAATCTGCGCACGACTCTGATTTCTCTCGTTGCCATCCCCATATCGGTGATTGTCACCATTATACTTCTTGACCTGTTTGACCTGACGATCAACACGATGAGTCTTGGGGGTATTGCAATTGCAATCGGATCACTGGTCGATGACGCAATTGTCGATGTTGAGAATGTCTACAAACGTATCCGCGCAGAGCGTCTGTTGCCCGCGGACAAACGAAAGTCTCTGCTCAAGGTTGTTTACGAAGCCTCATGCGAAGTGCGACTTCCGATTCTCAATTCCACTATTATTATCGCAATCAGCTTCCTTCCTCTCTTTTTCCTCTCAGGAATAGAAGGCCGTCTGCTTGCTCCACTCGGATTTTCGTTCGTCATTTCACTTTGCGCATCAACGATCACCGCACTCACCCTGACTCCTGTTCTCTGCAGTTATCTTCTTGCGGGGAATGACAACAAACCCGACTCGCTCAAAGAGCCGCCAATCACACGCCTGTTATTAAAAAGCTACAGTACGACATTGCGGAAGGCTCTCAGCCACAAACGCATTGTAATCGGTTCGACAATTGCGCTGCTTATTGTTGCCGCGTCGCTCTTTCCTACGCTCGGGCGCAGCTTCCTCCCCCCGTTCAATGAGGGTTCACTGACAATCAATGTCAGCGCACTGCCCGGCATATCACTTGAAGAGAGTGATAAGATCGGTCGTGAAGCGGAGCGTATTATCCTGTCAATGCCGGAAATTGAAACAGTCGCAAGGAAAACAGGACGCGCGGAACTTGACGAGCACTCCCTCGGCACAAATGTATCCGAAATCGAAGCTCCTTACACACTTTCGGGACGTACTAAAAGCGAAATGGTACGAGACCTGCGAGAGAAACTTGCGACAATCCCCGGTGTCAATATCGAAATCGGCCAGCCGATTTCCCACCGCATCGACGCGATGCTTTCGGGCACAGAAGCCCAGATAGCAATCAAGGTGTTCGGAGATAATCTGACGGAACTCCACAAAACCGCGATGAAAGTCAAGGAGGCTGCTTCGAAAGTAGATGGAGTCGTTGACCTCACGGTCGAGCAGCAAGTGGGTCGTCCGCAACTTGAGATCAAGCCAAAAAGAGAGATGCTTGCGAGCTACGGAATCACTAACAGCCAGTTCCTTTCGGCGATTTCGACTATGCTTGACGGCGAGAAGGTCTCGCAGATCTACGAAAACGGTTTCCCGGTTGATATAGTTGTCAAGGTTGCCGAAGCAAACAGATCGGGAATCAAGTCACTTTCCGATCTGATGATTGACAGCAACCAGGGACAGATACCACTCAGTGCGGTAGCGGAGATCGTTTCTACCGACGGTCCCAACCTTGTGAACCGCGAGAATGTCAGCCGCCGCATTGTCATCTCCGCCAATGTCGATGGGAAGGATCTGAGAGGGACTGTTGAAAAGATAAAGCATTCGGTGGCAGAGAGTGTTGAGCTTCCAGCCGGTTACTTCGTTGAATACAGCGGGCAGTTTGAAAGCGAAGCTAACGCGTCGCGCACGCTTCTATTCACTTCGCTGGGGGCAATCGCAATGATATTCCTCCTGTTGATGCGTGAATACAAAAATGTCGGGCAGTCACTTATAATTCTTGTCAATATGCCGCTGGCGATCATCGGCGGCATTCTGATCCTCGTTCTGTCGGGAAACAGTCTTAACATTCCGGCAATCATCGGGTTCATATCGCTGATGGGTATCGCAACACGCAACGGAATGCTTCTGATGTCGCGATACAATTCACTCAAACAGTCCGGAATGGCTCTTGAGGAGCGTATTATGGCCGGATCATGCGACAGACTTACTCCCATCGTCATGACCGCACTTACTTCTGCTCTGGCACTCATTCCTCTGGCAATCCGCGGCGCAGAGCCTGGCAATGAGATCCAGTCGCCTATGGCTCTGGTGATCCTCGGCGGTTTGCTCACTTCGACTTTTTTAAATATCTTTGTTGTTCCAATTCTATATAACCTCATAGATCATAAGCGACTTTCATGAAAATCAAACCCATACTGACTCCACTGATTCTGTTTTCACTTTTCTCAATGCCCACCGCGCTCAAGGCTGACAGTCTTGACGATATGGCAAGGTCAATAGCAGAAAACAACGGGACCTATCGGTCTGAGCTGGCAAAAGCAGAGGCTGACATCATGGAAGAGAAGGTCTCGAATAACCTTGAAGATCCTGAAATCGCAGTGTCACATGCCTGGGGCGCACAGGGAATCGGCAACAAATTCGGCGTTGAAATAAGCCAAAGTTTTGACTGGCCGGGAGTCTACTCGGCCCGTTCGAAAGCTACTGCTGAAAGCTCGCGTGCTCTTCAGTATCTTGCCGAGGCGAATCGTGCCGAATTGATTCTGCAAATCAAATGCCGTCTTATCGATCTGACAAACGCAGCGCAGAAGAGACGGGTCTATGGCAAAGCATTAGGAGTGATCGATTCGCTTTCTGCTATTGTTGCTAAAGATGTCGAGAAAAAAGAGGTTTCGGTGCTTGACGGCAACAAGCTTAAAATCGAGCGCATCGCCCTGTCGCGAAAGTATAATGACGCAGTCAATGCGTTCAATGACGCGTATGCCCAACTGGTCGAGTACAACGGAGGGAAAGCCCGCCCCGATATTATTGAATATGCCGACAATGATGTAGTGCTACCTTCGTTGCGCTCTCTTGATGATTACCTCAGAGAGGCCACCGAGTCCAATCCTGAGATCGCTTACCGGGCGCAACTCAACAAGGCCGACATGGCCAAAGCAAAAGTAGCTGGACGCGAATCTCTGCCCGGATTCAGTGTCGGACTTCGCCACGAACTTGAGCAGGGAGAGCGTTTCAATGGCTTCTCTGTGTCGATGACACTGCCGTTTCTTTCCTCCCGCGGCAAAAAGAAGGCGGCACAAATGCAGTCGGTTGCTACAGAACTGGAGACTGATCTGATCTCAGTGACGACCCGTGCACGCATTACTGGCGAATATAATTCGGCAGAACAGCTGATTAAAGAGATTCGTGAATACAGCTCAATTATAGAAGCCGAGGACAATCTGCGCCTTCTGAACAAAGCGTTCGAAGCCCGCCATATCTCGGTTCTCGATTATATTTCCGATCTGGTCTATTTCACAGATGCCACATGTGAGTATCTTGATCTGAACTACGCCTACAGGCTGAAACTTGCCTCACTTGAGCGCTATTCCTTATTGAAATAGAAAAAGGATTTCAAAAATGTCAAGGATCTCCTTGCCGTATTTAGGTCCGGTCTGCAAAGGCCGGACCTTTTTGCGCATACGGCGGCGCTCATGAGGGAATGGCCCGGCGGGGCGGAAGGAAAAGAGACAGAAGCGGAGGGTGATCCACAGCAGGATATACATATGATGACGCAGGACAGATGGTAGCGGCACTATGCTGCGACTCAGAAGCGGATTCTTCTTCGGGCGCGGCTTCGAGGTCGAGGATTGGGAGTCGGGACTGGCGGACGAGACGGGCGAAGTGGTTGACGCGGGTGCGCGGCCGGTAGGTGCCACATAGTATGAGGAGGGACTGCGGACCGATGTCGATTGCGGGGAGAATCGAACGCCAATGCTGTTCGAGGGAACGCCCGCGATGGGGAAAGGCATCGCCGTCGAGGATGAGGGCGAGGCGGAAGTTGAGTCCGCGACAGTGGTCGGGGGTGCGAGAAGAGACAAGGATTGGCTGCCAGCGGGGATCGGGAAGGGTGCGGAGTTTCTTTTTAGGAAGAATCCGACTGATATCGGCACGGGAGCGGCCGACGACGCAGAACGGGTCGCCGGGCTGCACGACCGAGGCCCGCCAGAGAACGTAGTCGGCAAGGGTCTGTCGGATGATGTCGATGGATGAGGGGGTGTTGCA
>JAIDJZ010000380.1 GCA_029051965.1 Paramuribaculum sp.
ATCTTGTCGGTCATGTCGATGTAGGCGCCTTCGGTCTGCCATGAGCCGTTGATCGGAGTGACGTAGTAGGATTCCTGTGAGGGATCTGCCGTGGAGTAGACCACGGTGTTGTTGTCGTTGACCGTATAGGAGATCTCGGTGTAGTAGCGAGACGAAGAGTCGGTGTACTTGCGACGGTAGGTCAGTTCGGCTTTGGCTGGTTCGTTATAAGCAATCGGATAGGCCTGCAATGTCGTATTATAAACAGCAACAGCCACATCAATGTCGTAAACGCCCGGTTCTACAGCCTCAAGAAGGAAATTATTGCGGAACTGAACGGTCTCGCCTCCTACAGTCACATTGAAATTCTCTTTTTTCGAAGGTGTAGCCTCCTCGATGGTCACATTCTTCAGCGTTACAACCTGATTGACCATATCCAGAGTCAACGCGCCAGTGATAGCCGGATAGGTTACATCTACGGTCGATGTGGCAGCCGGCATTGTTCCGGTCGGAGCTATTTCAAACAGGCCGGAATAGACGGCATTACGGCCTTCCCATCCGCCTGGAATCACATCACCCTTCTTATAGCCGCTATTGTACTTATAGATCAGTGATGAAGCGGTTTCGTCTTTCACATAGATATACGCGCCATCAACATAGACAACTGTCAGATCGCCATTCATCACAGCTGTGTTTCCAAGTTCCGGAATGCCTGCGATGAATTCAGCGAGAGTATTGTAAGAAGCAGCAGGTTCTTTGACAGTCAGAGTGTAAGATGCGCTTCCGGCCAGAAACTTGTCGGTCTGCTCAGACGAAGCGGTGATTGTGGTCGAACCAGCTGACAGAAGAGTAACCGAACCGTCGGCTGCTACAGTCGCAACAGACTCATTGCTTGAAGTGTAGCTTACGGGGAGATTGTTGGGATTGGTCAGCTGCGGAGCATCGAATGTCTCGTTGAGATAGACTTCATAGCTCGATGTCGGGAATTTGAGACCGGGCATGTCAAGGTCGGTTTCCTTTGTGTAAGTCACCTCAATCTTTGAAAGTGCTTTCGTTCCAGTTGCAAACGACTGGAACACGACCTCTTCAGGGAAGAGTGTCAAGCCTGTCCAGACAGCTTCGGTGGCTTTTTTGGTATTGTCATAGTCATACTCGTCATTCAGATTATCCAGAGTACAACCGAAAACACCGTTCCCGCTTTTATAAGTCAGAATGACTTTTGAAATATTTCCGCCGGGAATCCTTACGGCCATTTTGGCCCAGTTCGTCTCCGTCACCTTCATAAAGCGAATACCATCGGCCCAAAGGCGGAATCCGTTTCCTCCACCTTTTGTCAGCTCGATCTGAGAATCACCGTTAGTTATGACTGTTTCGGATGGAAGGTATTCCGTACTAGTACCGGATTGCCTTTTCAACCCATAATCATTGTTAACAAAATCCCATGTCACCACGTCGGCATAGGCCATCGCGGCAAAACTTAGGATCATCACAAAAGAAAGTAAAAGTTTTTTCATAAAAAATGAGATAAGTGATTGATGATTTGCAGCAAATTTACAAACTTTTGCGGATTTTTTGCATAATTACTGTAAAGGTTTTTGGTAAAAAACGAAAAAAAACGATTTTTTAGCTACAATTATCCCATTTTTTCGATACGGCCGTTAAACTCACGACGCTGACGGTCGAAGACCCAGCCCCATTTGTTGAAATAGCGGATCATGTTGAGGCAATGGATTGCCAGCATCCGTCCCGACGCATACGATTCCCGCCGGTGGGCATGGACAACAGTCGGCGACGGCAGGTACATCGTGCGGAAACGGGCATGAACCCGGCGCGTCAGATCAATATCTTCCGGATACATGAAAAACCGCTCGTCGAACAGACCTGTCTGATGCAGCACTGCGCAGCGGATCAGCATGAATGATCCCTGATGGTAGGGCACATTGAACGGCCGCGTATGGTCAATGTGGCGAAGCTCATATCTGTCAGCCCGCTTCCCGAGCATCCACCGCGGAAAAAAGCGCCGTCCGATAAGATCGATCGGTGCAGGAAGCCGGCGCACAGTGTATTGCAACTCTCCGTCAAGCCCAACAATGCGTGGCTGAACCATACCGACATCGGGATTTCGGTCAAGATAGCCGAGCATCGGACTGAGAGTTCCCGCGCCGAAATCGATGTCGGAATTCATCACAAGATGATAGTCCGCCCCAAGATCAAGCGCACGACGGAGAGCCTGGTTGTGGCCCGCTCCGTAGCCACGGTTTTCGGATGCGACATAGACCACCGCCTCCTTCCAGCTGCCGACAAGACTCCGGATCTCCTCCGACGAAGAGTTGTCGACAATCCACAAACGCTCCACTCCGTTGAGGAGAAGAGCGTTTATGGCATTTGACAGTTCTGCGGGATCGGTATGATAGGTGACGATCGACGCTGTCAGGCGCAGTTTATGAGATCTATCCACGCACACGGCCTCGGTCAGCTGACTTTTTTCATCTCAAAGCCAGCGCAGAGACCGTCGTAGCTTTTCAGAAGACTCACTGCACTGTTGATCGTGGAATTGCCGGTGATTTTCCCGGCTGTCTCCATGATTGTTATGAGCTTGGTCACGTCAAACATGATGCTCATCGTTCCGGTCGCGCTCTTGGTGATGTAGGTATCGACCGCTCCGACATTGATTTTTCCTGCAATAGCAAAGTTGAACACAAAATTTGCCTGCGAATCGGAATTGGAGTGCGGTGTCGAGATTGTTCCTCTCAAGGTGATCCTGTTTGCTTTAAGAGTGAACGTCGAATCCGAATTGATGGTCAGCTGGGCTTTGTCAAAGCCCGTTTTCTGGTAAATCGGAGTCAGTTTTTCGATTATGACTGCCGAAGCGGCCGCGCCCCCGGCTTTCTTCAGCACGTTGTCGGTCTTGAACGTAACCGCCGGAGCGGAATAGGCCCATGTTCCGGTCAGGCTTGAGACGGAAATCTTATCAGTTGAAAGAAGATTGCCGAGCAGAGATCCGAGTCCCGAGGCTGCCGACGATGAGTTGGATTCCGACGAAGAAGATCCTCCGAGACCACCCAGAACATCTTTAAGATTCCAGGCATTGGCCGAACCGCAACAAAGAATAAATGAAGCACAGATCAGGAAAAATATTCGTTTCATAATTTCTTCAAAAAAAAATTGGATTTAGAATCAGACTGCAAGTTAGTCATTATTTTTCGATCAGCCGGAATCTTTTTCATAAAATTCCACAGATTGGTCGATATATCCGGCCAAATGCCGTTATTAAACTGTCGTATCTCAGTCAGTCTCTCATGGCCGACAGCGCCAGATTCCCCTTCTCTGCCACCTCAACAAGCACTTTTAACAAAAAAACTCCCTAAAAAAACTCAGGCAGATTCATCTAATTCACTGAAAAATGGCTAACTTTACAAAATATTATTCAATTAATTGCCATATCAGGTCTTCTTTTAACCCATTCAAAAATGACAGTCAGGACAATAACCCGTTATTTATTGTCGGCGGCCTCGGTTGTGAGTGTCGCAATGATGTTGTTTTCATGCGAGGAAGAAACTGTCATCGAACGGAGCGGAGCCGCCAGACTCAATCCCCGCGTGACCGTCGACGCCTCGATCATCGATCCCGCTTCGGAAGAACCGGCCATGCTCTCCGGTGCGCCGGACGCAACCGAACTGGCGTTCTCGCTTTCCGACAGCGACGGAAGATTCGAACATTCGTGGGAATCAGTTGCCGATTATCCTCTGTCGGAGCTGCTGCGGCCGGGCGAATACACAGCCGAAGCCCATTTCGGAAATCCATTGGAAGAAGGGTTCGACTGTCCCTACTTCTACGGCGAGCGCAAAATATCGCTTCTCTCCGGAATGGACGCGGAGATCGAGGTCACGGCATCGCTCGCGTCATCGCTTTTCAACGCTGATTTCGACAGCCGCCTCACAGAACGATTCTCCTCCGTCTCCGCAACCATCCACTCCGAAGCGTTCTCCTACATCGATTATCCCGCCGGAGAATCCCGGCAGGCTTTTATCCATCCCGGCGCTGTAAGTGTCATGCTCAACGTCGACGACCCCGGCCACGGGACGACTTCAATCGAAATTGCCCGGATCAAAAACGCTGCCGGACGATACAGATATAATATTGAATTCGTCAGCGACGGAGATACCGAACCGACTGTCACCGCTCTGATAAACGGATCGGAATGCGGCTCCGTCAGACTGACCGACCGCCTTCTCGCCTCGACAGCTCCGGAAATAACAACATCGGGGTTCGAATCAGAGACACCGGTCGATCTGACCGAGGGCGAAACTCCGAAAATTCCGCTCCTCTTCAACATAACCGACGGACCGGCGAAAACGCTTACACTATCGACTTCCGCCACTGACCTCATTTCTCAAGGCTGGCCAGCGGAAGTAGATCTATCTAACGCCTCTGCCCCGACGATCGAGCTCATGAACCAGCTCGGACTCCGGCTCTCGCACGACGCATCGGGAAACATTACCTCCGTAGACCTCACCGAAGCCATGAGCCGCCTGAGATCTGTCGACACACCGACAAACGCCACATTCACGCTTCTGGCAGCCAATGCGGCCGGCAAAAACTCGCGGCCGTCCACACTGACAGCCACGGTCCATCCGATCGACATCGGGATCGTCAGCCTCAGCAACATAGTGATGGGAATCAACAAAGGCGAACTGACAATCTTATGTCACTCCGGCAATCCAGCGGCCAACATAGCGATCGAAGCCCTGTCAGACCGCAACTGGACGGAATGCACGATCGACAGTTTCGAGGAGCGAGGGGACAATGAGTTTGCCATCCTCTTCAACGTACCCGAAACGGCCCGCACCACCCAGCAGGTAAGAATCCTCTACTGCGGACGCGTCATCAGCGAGCTGACACTCGAACGTGTAGCCCCAGATTTCACAATCGAGGCAGACCCGTTTGCTCTCAGCGCACTCATCCGGGTACGCGCCGACGACCCCACTCTGACCTCTCTGATCACCTCCCTGCTCCGAATCTATGTCAACGGCGTCCGCACCGACGCTCTCAACCGCGAAGAGGATAAAGGACTGATCCATGTAGGCGACCTTCAGCCCAACCGGAATTATACGCTGACAGCCACTCTGTTTGAAAACCCGGAGCCTGCCGACTTCAACCCTACCGCCTGCAGCTTCAACACCGAACAACCCCTCCAGATCAAAAACAGCTCATTCGAGGACCGCGACGAAAACCGGACCTACAAGGACATACCCTCCGGAGGTCGCTACAGCCAGACGATCATCGACGTCTACAACTGTCAGAACTATTCGACTCTGACATTCCAGGTGCCCCGGAACTGGGCCAACACCAATGCAAAGACCTTCTGCACGGCCGCTCGCAATTTCAACACATGGTTCGTCAATCCGTCGGTCATGTCGGAAGTCGATAATGTCGAAGGCTATTTCGCAATCAAACTCCAAAGCGTCAGCTGGGACATAGATGGCGAAAAGATCGCCGACTACCGGCAGAAACCGGGCCAGTTCATCCGCTATAACCCAAATGTTCCGGCAATACGCCACAATGCTGCCGGAAAACTGTTTCTCGGACAGTACACCTTCGACCCGGCTACCGAAACCGAGACCTATACCGAAGGGATCTCTTTCACATCCCGGCCGATCGCCCTGAACGGGACCTACTGCTTCACCCCCTGCACCAACGACCTCTACGACACCGGACTGATCTCGATCGAGATTCTCGGCGAACTCAACGGAGCGGAAATCTGCCTTGCACGCAATCAGGCCAATCTGAAGCCGGCTCTGACCTACACCGCGTTCAGCATACCTCTGACCTATGACTTTTTCGGCGTCAAAGCCACTAAAATCAAGATCATGCTGTCATCATCGCAACACTGCGGCTCGATCGAATATGAGACAGCAAACATAAAAACGACTCCCGACCCCATGACGGCGACCGCAACCGGAGGCGTCCTGCGGGTTCAGGACATAACACTCTCCTACATCTGATCCGACAGCAAAACTCTTTCAAAGCCAATCATAAAAAAACTGAATTCACAGAAACCAATCAATCATTTATTTTAACCAATGATCAAACCCGCCCGAATAATAATCACGCTGCTGGCATCACTGCTAATGCCGGTCCTTGCCCACGGCCAGGAGCAATTCAAGCG
>JAIDJZ010000381.1 GCA_029051965.1 Paramuribaculum sp.
TCGAGGATGAGGGCGAGGGGGAAGTTGAGGCCGCGGCAGTGGTCGGGTGTGCGTGAGGAGACGAGGATGGGTTGCCAACGGTGGTCGGGAAGGGTGCGGAGCTTCCGTTTGGGGAGAATGCGGTTGATGTCGGCACGGGAGCGGCCGACGACGCAGAAGGGGTCGCCGGGCTGCACGACGGTGGCTCGCCAGAGGAGGTAGTCGGCGAGGGTCTGTCGGAGGATGTCGATGGTGGAGGGTGTGTTGCAGAGGATGAGCCGCTGGGGCTGGCGTCGTGCGCGCTGCCGCTCGAGATGGGCCACGGCGCGTCGGGCGTGGGGATGCAGGCGATAGCCGACCCAGCGTTCGAACTGGGCGGCGTAGTCGCGCTTAAAAAGGTGGCGCGGACGCGGCGGGATGTATGGGCGGGGTTGCAACATATCGCCGCAAAGATAGGTTGCATCGACTGTCGCGGGGGGCCAAATTCAATATTAGGGCGGTTCGTGATAACGGCTCATCTGCGGCGTTGCTTTCGGCACTCGGATTCGGTCACGGACGCCAGTCCGCTCCCATCATCCTCGGCCTTAGCGCCTTGCATCCAAGCCGTTCTGACGAACCGCCGCCATCCGGTAGAAAATAACAGACGCCGTGCCAAAATATTGAATTCTGACACGGCGCTGTTAGGGATTAACTATTGAGGGGCGGGATGTTACGGGCTATGACTGCTTGTCGATGTCGGAGAGGATCTCGAGCTCTTCGTAGAGGTCGGGATCGAAGTCGCGGTAGTCGTAGATAAGCTCGCCGTTCTCGTCGACGCACTGCACGAGAAGCGGGAATGGGAGAGTTCCTCTCGGCGTGGTGAAAATCGGATCATGATCAATCATACCTACGAAAAGCGGTCCGATTCCTTCAACCCAATAATCATAGGCCACTCTCTTCTGATAGTGCCTGCCGGTCCAGACTTTTGTGGCATGAAGTTTTTTACCGCGAAGGGTAATCACACCACGGCTGACAGGGATTGCATAGACGTGCATGATGGTTGAAGAATAGATTTCACTTTCTGACGCATTGACGTCATAGGCCATCTTGAAATTCCATTCATGGCCATACTGGCCATTGAAATAAAACGCATCGCCTGCATAGGCTTTCGTCATGACACTGCCCTCCTGCCGGAAGAAGTTATTATAGAGATGTTGCCCCGTCGAATAGTACGTGCGCACAATCCGGGCGGTGTCAACGACGGGCGTAATAATTCCGTTGAGATTGATGTCTTCGCATGCAATCTCGGTTATATAGCAGTTCAGTTCCTGACGTTCATAGACATCGACTCTGTTCCAGCGCCGACCTTTGACATAGATCGGGCGGAACTCGTCAGCGAGTTCCTCGACCGGACCGGAATATGGGACATATTCGACCAATTCGAGGTCTTCGGGTATGATAATGGAGTCGAGTCCCTGCGGTTTTTGTTCGGGCGGTGTGATCTGAGGAATGGTGTCTGAGGGGACGGTATCAGTCGAGATGGTATCGGCAGGATTACCGGATTCGATCGGGGCGTCCGGTTCGCTGCCGTTGGAGGAGTCGCAGGCCGCTGCGGAGGTCAGCAGCAATGCTGCGGAGGATATAGCAAGGAACAGCTTTTTCATAAGTGTGACAATTAAGGTGATACGATGGTTTCGCAAGATAGGAAGAAAATTCGGAAAGTGCAAATCTTTGGTGAAAATAACGTAAAAAGTCTTTTGGAAGTAGACTGGTGTTGCATGGAAAAGTGGTTCAAAGGGTTATGCGGCATTGATTCTCTCTGCGGTCTGTTGCGACGGGAGTGCGAAGAGAATTGCCGGCGGGGGGGGAGAAAAGCAGGGGTTATTTGATGTTTCGGCGGTTGAGTTCGTTCTGATAACGCCGGGCGTTGGCCATGTGGGTGGGGTAGTCGACGGCGAAGTTGTGGTAGCCCGAGAAGTCTTCTTTGGCACACATGTAGAGATAGTCGTGGGCGGGTGCGTCGAGCACGGCGTCGATTGCGTCTTTCGAGGGGACGCGTATCGGACCGGGCGGGAGTCCGGGGTTGAGATATGTGTTGTAGGGAGATTGTGTGCGCAGCATTTCGTGGGTGATTCTGCGGATGGAGAAGTCGCCTATGGCAAATTTTACGGTCGGGTCGGCCTGCAGGGGCATTTGTTTTTCGATTCGGTTGAGGTAGAGCCGGGCTACGACGGGGCGTTCGTCGGCTTTGGCGGTTTCTTCTTCGACGATTGAGGCGACGGTGGCTACTTCAACGGGTGTCAGGCCGAGGGCTGCGGCTTTGTCGAGTCGCTGATGATTCCAGAAGCGGGTGCGGTAGGCGTAGAGTTTTCTGACAACATCTTCGGGCTGTGTGCCCCAATAGAATTCATAGGAGTCGGGGAGAAAGGCTGCGGGAAGGGTGGCGGCGTCGAAACCTTCGGGCGCAAGCTCTTTTTCGCATGCAAGAAGAAAAGCGGCGGGGGAGAATTCGAGTTTTTTTGAAATGGCGTCGGCCATTGATTCGAGGGTGCGGACGTTGTTCCAGGTGACTTTGACGGGAGTCTGGAGGCCCCGGGCTATTTTTCGGGCGGATGTCCATGCGGTCTGGCCGGGTTCGATGCGGTAGGCGCCGTGGGATACGGACG
>JAIDJZ010000382.1 GCA_029051965.1 Paramuribaculum sp.
AGTCGAATATCTCGATATTCTCCTTCCCTCCGCACCGGAATCGGCTAAAAAAATAAGCTCGCATATTGTATAAATTTGAACACTTACTTATTAAAAACGTCTGGGTCAGCATATAGGTTGAGCCATGCGGGAAATTTTTTGCGGTTTACGATTAGACGCTCAATCGGTTAGGCTCGGAGGAGGTTGCGACAGCGGGCAGTCGACGCGTTGGCGGTGGCCAATGTCCGGAGCGGGCGTTTTTTCGCGCGACGCGACGGGCAGAACAAACTGAGCCGGCGCGGTGTTATTAGAGCAGCTAAGGTCCGCAAACCCCAGTTGAATACACAATAATATTCATTAACCCTACAAAGATTACATCCTTATGAAATACGTCGATTCGGGGTGTGGCAAGATTCCGTTTATGTCTTTAGTGGCGATACTGTCGATTTCGCTGACGGTCAATCTGCCCGGCTTAGCCATATCACCCATCATGGGAAAACTGAACGAAGTGTTCAGTCATGTTTCGGATCTTGAGATTCAGCTTCTGACGGTTCTTCCCAATCTGGTTACGATTCCATTTATTCTGTGTTCGGGAAAGATCTGCAATCAGCGCAATCAGATCTATATTCTCGGGATCGGTCTGGCGTTGTACACGCTGACCGGAGTGCTTTACTTTTTTGCCGATTCAATGGTTGAGCTGATTCTTCTGAGCTGTCTGCTCGGGGTCGGCTGCGGACTTGTGATTCCGCTTGCAGCGAGTCTTATCTCTCAGTATTTTGTCGGCAAGGAGCGAACGCGTCAGCTTGGGATGAAGTCGAGTCTCTCAAACTTCACGGTGATTTTCGCCACGCTATTTGTCGGCTGGATCGCATCGGTCAGCTGGCATCTGGCGTTTGTTGTCTACATGATTCCGATCATTCCGCTCTGTCTAATCCCGTACATGACATCGACCTATATCGAGA
The DNA here is from genome assembly GCA_029051965.1 of Paramuribaculum sp. Lineage (GTDB taxonomy): Bacteria > Bacteroidota > Bacteroidia > Bacteroidales > Muribaculaceae > Paramuribaculum. The sequence continues at coordinate 942 of JAIDJZ010000382.1, forward strand.
AGCACAAAATCGATAATCCGACTCCACCTCCCTACAGTCCGCTTAAAGAGCCGGAGACGCGGCCGGAGGATGTTGTCAAGGCAAAGGTTCTGAAGCGACCGCTGACAGTCAATTTCCATTTCCGCGGTGGTATCGCGCTGGTCCTTCTGGCCGGAGTCATGGGAATGTATTTCATTATGACTTACTCGACAGAAGTCGTTTCGTATTACCTTCCGTTCACGATGGAACACTATCATCTGGGTACGGGTGATGTCGGGGTTGCGACGGCAATGTTTTTTGCTTCGGCAACCGTTTCGGGCTTTTTCCTGACAAGGATTATTGCGGTGTTCAAGAGCTGGACAATGCAGGTCGCGATATTTCTCTGTTTTGTCGGATTGTTTACGGTCGGATTCATACATGTCTATGCGTCGTATATTATCGGGGTGTTCATCATGGGTCTGGGCTACGGAATCGTTCAGCCGGTTATCTATGACAAGACTTCATATCTTGCGCCGACGGCGGCCAAGTCTACGGAATATTTCGCCTATTTGCTTACCTGCAATTATATTGGAATTTCGCTGGTTCCGTTTATTGTCAGCTCGATGAAACGTCTGTTTGAAGCGCAGGGAGATCCGAACTTCTCGTTTATATTCAACGGGTGTGTTGTGATTGTGATCCTGGTTGTCGCTTTTATCAAACGCCGCTCATTTGTGATCAATGTTGATAAGAATTCATATACGGTTCCTGTCGGACAGGAGCGGTGACTCTTATGGCGGTTCGTGATAACGGCCCGTCTGCGGCGTCGCGAGCCGGATTCGGGATCGGTCACGGACGTCAGTCCGCTCCCTCGCCCTCACCGGCATGCTCCTAGCATCCGAGCCGTTCTGACGAACCGCCGCCATCCGGGTGGGGGGTGACGGTGATTTACTGACAGAAAATAGAAAAACAAATATTTCAAAGGGCTCTTTGCCGTATTTTAGCCTCGTTCGTTGGCGGACGGGGCTTTTTTGGGCGC
>JAIDJZ010000383.1 GCA_029051965.1 Paramuribaculum sp.
AGAGGGGTATAAGAGACAGACTCAATGCGGTCTTTTTCTGTGAGCGATTGTAAATCATTCAAAAACCGGGATTTGGTCTCAGTCATCGCTGCGATAAGTTTCTGTCCGTGATATTCCTCATTGAAGCCGGGTTTATTTCGGTCGCGGATATGTGCGGTGTAATCGTTTTCAAGCTGTTTCTTAAGCGCTCGTTTCGCATCACTCATAAAACGCTCTTGACGCTCGGTCTCTTTTCTGAAAGAGATTTCTTTCTCAAGTCTGCCGCTAAGATGTTCTATGGAATCGGTGAGAAGCCGGCGTTCCTGCTGGTTCTGGCTGATCTGCCGGCTGCTGCGGACAGATAGAGCTGAGAGTTGATTACCCATTTCATCAACCATCGAGTTTAACCGGTTGTTGTGATAAGCAAGGCTTCCTGTTATGGCGACAACGGTTAGAATCGCCGCGGCTATCCATCGGCGAGCGGCAAGTCGGGCTTTGCGGCGCACGGCATGCAATAGGACGGAAGCGTCGCGATAACGCCGGTCGGGGTTGCCTGTGCATCTACGTATTATCGAGCGGTATTCGGGATATAGAGCCCTCATTACGACTCCAAGGCTAAACACATCGTCGCCTGTATAGGGAGTCTCGGCGGTTTTCTGACGTTCGGAATAATATCCCGGCGTGCCTGCAGGTGCTTTCAGCACCGTGTGGGCATCCGTATCGGCCAAATCAAAATCAATTATGACCGCTTTCCCGCCATTCTGCCGTATCATGATGTTGGAGGGCTTGATGTCGCGGTGGACTATTCCTCTTGAATGGATATGGGCTGATGCTTCAATGATTTCTAAAAGAATCCGGCGGCGGTCATTGCGCGAAAGCTTTCCTTCGGCAAGTGCATTTTCAAGGGTGTCTCCTTCAATCCACTCCATGATTATGCAAAGTCCGAGGCCTGATACCTGCTCGATGCCTGCAAAATTGACCACTCCGGGATGTGAGAGCATTGAAAGGATTTCGGCCTCTTTCAATAGCCGCTGCCGCGCCAGCGTGGAATCGGCATTTTCCCTGTTCACACCTTTCAGGCACCAGCGGCGTCCGTAGCGCGTGCCGACAGCCAGAAAATGGGAATTGCGCAACGAAAGGATTCTGATATTGCCAAATGTCGGGGTCTGTTCCTCAATGGCGTCGATCTTTCCTAAAAATCCGGAGTTGGGTTCTGTCACAGGGTTGAAAATAAATGATACAAGCAGATGCAAAAGTAGTAATTAAACCGGAATAAACAATAAAGCCATTGTTTGAATCCGGAAAGGGAAAAATAACGATTGGTGAAGAGCTTTTAAATGTCAGACGGGGCAATCTTGCGGGTGGGGGTTGCACATGCGGGCGAAATGTGTTAACTTTGTGGTTCTTACAAAACCAATTACCTTAAAGTTCCATTTATGAATAAACTGCTCAGGCGTGCTGCCTCTGTCGCAGCCGCGGTTGTTCTGACAGCCGGCGTCGTTTCCGCTGCCGAACTGACAGCAAATTATGAGGTTATCCCCCTGCCTCAGCGTGTAATGCCCTCTCGCGGATTGCCGTTTGTATTTAATCAGAAGACGGTCATTGTTGTGCCGAAAAGCTCGGAGCCGCTTAAGAAAAATGCCGAACTTCTTGCCGGCTATCTTAAGGAGCTCACCGGGGTCGCTCCGCGGATTGTCAACAAGACTCCAAAAAAGAATGCCATTGTGCTTGAGGTTTCATCCTCGGCGGCAGCTTCTTCTGAAGCATATGCCTTGAATGTGACCTCCGACAAGATCACAATCAGCGGAGCTTCTCCCGCAGGAACCTTCTATGGAATCCAGACGCTCCGCAAATCGATTCCAACGCAGGCCGCTTCGGGCGACGAGCTCGTTTTCCCCGCGGTCGAAATTTCCGATGCGCCTCGTTTCGGCTATCGCGGAGCACACTTCGACACCTCGCGCCACTTCTTTCCGGTCGATTCCGTCAAGTCGTTCATCGACATGCTGGCTCTCCACAATATCAACCGCTTCCACTGGCACATCACCGACGACCAGGGATGGCGTCTTGAAATCAAAAAATATCCGGGACTGACCGAGGTCGGTTCGAAGCGCGCAGGCACGGTCGTCGGCCGTAACTCCGGCGAATTCGATGGTATTCCCTATGGCGGGTACTATACACAGGAAGAAGCACGCGATATTGTGAAATATGCCGCCGACCGCCACATTACCGTTATTCCTGAAATCGACCTTCCCGGACATATGCTCGGTGCTCTTGCCGCTTATCCGGAGCTGGGTTGCACCGGCGGACCGTATGAGGTCTGGCAGCAGTGGGGCGTCGCCAAAGACGTTCTCTGTGCCGGCAACGACAAGACTCTTGAATTCATTGACGATGTTCTCCGCGAGGTAATGGACATCTTCCCGTCAGAATATATCCACATCGGCGGCGACGAGTGTCCGAAAGACCGTTGGGAAAAATGCCCGAAATGTCAGGCGCGCATCGAGTCGCTCGGACTCAAGTCGGACAGCCACAGCTCTGCCGAGCAGAAACTCCAGAACTTCGTGATGGAACGCGCGGCGAAGACTCTCGCCAGCCGCGACCGGAAAATGATCGGCTGGGATGAAATCCTTGAAGGCGGTCTCTTCCCGGGTGCGACTGTGATGGCATGGCGCGGTGCCGAAGCCGCTGCCGAAAGCGCCAAGCAGGGCCACGACGCTATTCTCACGCCGACTAATTTCTGCTACTTCGACTATTATCAGAGCACCAATCCCGATCTCGAACCCCTCGGAATCGGCGGATATGTTCCGGTTGAAAAAGTCTATTCTCTCGAACCGGTCAGCGGCGATCTGACTCCCGATCAGGCGAAGCACATCATCGGCGCACAGGCAAATCTGTGGACTGAATATATACCCACTTATTCCCACGTCCAGTTCATGGAGCTGCCTCGTCTGGCCGCAATGTCGGAAGTGCAGTGGACAGATCCGGCCCAGAAAGACTATGCTTATTTCTCGAAGCGTCTTCCGCAGCTGATCGAGCAGTATAAGACCCAGGGCTACAACTATGCCCCGTTCGTGTTCGACGTTCTCGGCCGTCTTGATTCCGATCCGGCCAACCACGCGATTACAGCGACGCTCACCACGATCGACGACGCTCCCATCTATTATACTCTCGACGGTTCGACTCCGACAGAAACATCGAATCGCTATTCAGGTCCGGTAAGCATTACCGAGTTGGCCGTGATCCGTGCGGTTGTGATCCGCCCCGACGGACGCTCCCATGAATGGTCCGACAGCGTTTCTTTCAATAAAGCCACAAGTTCGACAGTCACGCTGAAGAATCCTCCCCACTCCCGCTATGCCTCATTCGGTCCCGGTCTGCTGACCGACGGACGTTTTGGCGGCGAGGCATTCAACACCGGCAAATGGCTCGGCTTCAACGGCGAGAATCTTGAAGCGACGATCGATCTCGGCAAAGCGCAGGAGATAAGCACTGTCAGCTACAACGCTCTTGTTGCAACAGCCGACTGGATTTTCGACACGCAGGAAGCTTTTGTCGAAGTCTCCGACAACGGAACGGATTTCACTCCTGTGGCATCTGCAACCTACACTCAGCCGGAAGATCACATCACCGAGATCCGTACGCACACTCTTAAATTCGAGCCCGTCAAAGCCCGCTA
>JAIDJZ010000384.1 GCA_029051965.1 Paramuribaculum sp.
CAACCAAAGTCTACTCCCATCCCGAACAGTTCACCATTGCTGACGAATCGCTTGCCCACAGACTTCAGGAGTTTCAGGGACAGCGGATTCCGGTCACGCTTCACTATGAGAAGTTTTATGCGACCCTGCCCTGGCGCGGAGCCTCGAAATGGGTCGTCACCTCAATATCAACCAATCAATAAAACACAGAGTCATGAAATTCCAGTATAAGACAGAAGGAACCTGCTCGAAACTTATAGACATCGAAATCAATCCCGCAACCGGACTTATCGAAGATGTGAGATTCACCGGCGGATGCAACGGCAACCTTCAGGGCATCGGACGCCTTGTCAAAGGGCTCAGCCCCGAAGAGGTCATCGGAAAGCTTAAAGGAGTGCGCTGCGGCAACCGCCCGACATCATGTCCCGATCAGCTGGCATGCGCTCTCGCCTCTATCGGAGAGGTGAACGCCAACTGAAATTCAGCGCATTGCACTTTTTATTGAAATTTTTAAGGCCGGAATGTTGCATTTCGGCCTTTCTGTTCGTATATAAGACAGACACAGCGATTCATTATCCGACTCTCTGAACGCTCCGCGAACAGACAAAACCGAAAGAACGCTCCAATGGCAAAAGTTTCAACCGACAACTCAGTGACAGCAATCTTCGAGCGACTGCGGCCAAGACTCATGGCAGCGGGACGGCGACTTCTCGGCAACCGCGAAGATGCGTCCGACGCTTTGCAGGAAACATTTGTCAAGCTATGGCGGAAAGGCGAGACCAACGAAGGCGTCATGATGACAGCGATGAGAAACACCTGCATCGACACGTTGCGCCAGCGCAGACCGACCGATCCGCTGACAGAATCCGACTGCGGAACCGCAGCCGACAGTCAGGCAGAGTCTGTCAGCGAGCTCTACGAGGAGATCCGCCGGATCATGATTCAAACCCTGTCGGAACGCGACTTCGAAATCATGATCATGCGCGACCGCGACGGATTCGAGCTCGACGCCATTGCCGAACGCACCGGACTGACGGAAGCCAACATCCGCGTGATCCTCAGCCGCAGCCGACGCACTGTCCGACAGATCTATCTTCAACGAAATTCCTCACTCTCCAGATAACACCCGGAAACAATGAAACCAGACACCCCGACCACCGACCGCCTGAAACATCTGAGCGAGCTCTACTTCGAAGGCCTCACCTCTTTAGAAGAGGAGGCAGAGCTCCGACGACTTGTCGCCGACCCGGAACTAACCGGACCGGAAGCCGACGAAGTCCGCGCCGTCATGAGCTTCGGTGCATGGAAACCGACACCACGGCCCTCTCTGCCGGCAAGAAAACGGCCCGCCATACTCCGACTGCCGACAGTCGCAGCTGCAGCTGCATCAGTCGCAATCGTTGCCACAGTCGGCTACCGCCATTTCTCGGGAACTGCAGAGCAATCAGATTGCTATGCCTATGTCGACGGACATCTGATCGAGAATCCTGAAAAGGTCATGTCGATCGTCACAGCCGACCTGCAGGCCCTTGGAGACGCTTCAGAGACTATCGAAGAGGAAATCGATGAGAATCTCAGCTTGTTCTCATCAGCAATGCGAACCCTATCAAGCCAAGAATCCGAATCATTATGAAACGAAAGACCATACTACTGATAAGTGCCTGCATCATAGCGTTATCGCCGTTGTCAGCCATTAGCCAGACCGGACTGAATATCAATCGGATATTCACCGATTCATTCCGTGGAAAGAAAGGGGTGACGGAAACAGTTCTCAACCATAAGAAACTGAAGTCGAAATATCCCCTGTCGCTCTACCACTCGCTGACCATCACCGGCCATCCCGATCTGGCGTCAGAAATCGAGCCGCTGCTGACTGCCGACGGAGCAAAAGCAAAAAACAAAGAGGTCAGGTATAAATCGGGACGTCTCTACTATTGTCTCTACTGCCTCAACAGCACAAGAGCCGGACAGTCGCGCTACATCCTCTATCTCAACGGACACCTCAACGGCGACAACAAAATCATCCTGCTCTATCTCGAAGGGGAGGCAACAATCGAAGAAGTAAAAAAAATGTTGAATAAATAGCAATTCCACCAACTCATGAAATCACTCATTATCAACATCCGACGCATCGCTCTCATTTTCGCCTCACTACTCGGGGCAACCGCAGGAGCCTACGCATCCGAACCGGCCGACACAGTCGCCTCGATCGACAATCCGGGCCGCATCATAGTGACCGACGACGGTACGACCACAACCGTCCATGTATCCGGAAAAGAGAACAATCCCGACTATAACTTCCTCTATTCGGTCTGTGCCGACACATCTTCGGTCAGCAATCTCTCGATCACACTTCCGATCATCGGCGAAAAACTGTCGACTCCCGCATCGCGATCGGTGACATTCTTCTCCGACATCCATTTGGGTATCATCAGCCCCTACGATTCGCCCGCTCAGCTGAAGACCTCATGGGAGGGCGGAGTGGACCTTGTCGGGATGCGCTACAGCTTCGGACGCGGAACCGCACTCGGCTTCGGTGTCGGCATGGCAGGGCGTCAGCTGAACTTCCGTCGCGGGACAGAGGCACTCGTCGAAAACGACCGGCTGGTCATCGCACCCGCGCCTGCTGGAGCTGTCGACGCCAGAACTCATCTTTCGGTCAGCTCCTTTCAGATCCCTGTCTACTTCCGCCAGCGCATCTACCGCTCGCTTGCCTTCAAACTCTCGGCAGTGCTGAACTATAATTTCACCGTTCGCGGCGAGTCGAAATACACTCTCGACGGAATCGAATACACCCGCAAACTGAAAGGGCTCCACCAGCGGCTCATCACCCCGGACTTCGTTTTCACGATCGGCACCCTCGACTTCGGAGGCCTCTATGTCAGATGGTCGCCTGTATCGCTCTTCAAATCAGCCTACGGGCCGGAAATCCACACTCTCTCATTCGGTCTGTCAATAGCTTTCTAACCCTAATCCCATTCCGTAATTTATGAAAACGTCCATCATATCATCCCTGCTCCTATTCGCGGCCGTCAATGTATCAGGCCAGACGCCTGCCGATACGATCGCCGACATCACCGACGCCTCTCGTCTGGTAATTCTTGAAAACGCCTCGACCGTAAGCGTAAAAATCGCCGACGACGCCCAGGGCGACAGCCTGACAGAAATCCTGACCCGCAATGTCGACAACACCGTCATTAAACAGCGCTACTGGAACTCGCCATTCAACATCCTCAAAGACAACGGCCAGTCAAAATTCGACCTCTGCATCGGAGGTCCCGGTATCGGATGGGTTAACGCCACAGGCCAGCCCGACGGCCTCGGAATCGAGATGGGAAAATCGCTTGAAATCTCATGGCTCAACATGCTCTCGGTCAAATATACACCCTGGAAATGGGGAACTCTCTCTTTCGGAATCGGACTCGACTGGCGCAACTACCGCATCTCGACCTCTGCCCACCGGATGATCCCGACCGAAGGCAACGGGATCGGCATTGACAGCTATCCGGAAGGCTCAACACCTCATGGCTCGCGGCTGAAAGTGTTCAGCCTCGGCGTTCCGGTCATGTGGACACAGAGCATGCCGCTTCGATGGCTCGACGGCTGTTACTTCAACTTCACCGTCGGAGCAATCCTAAACTATAATGGACATGGCAGCCTTCAGACAAAATGGACCGAAGCCGACGGACAGGAAGCCGTCATGAAGACCAACCATATCGGTCAGCGTCTTTTCACGGTCGATTTCATCGGAATGGTCAAAATCGGCTGGGGACTGCAAGCCTACGTCCGCTACTCGCCGCAGACGGTGCTACGCGGAAAGAATCGCCCGCAGTTCAAACCGCTCTCGACCGGCTTAGTCTTTATGTTCTGACAGACTTGCGCCGCCGGCCGGAGTCCGGCTGGCGGCGCAAAACCAAAATTACATTGAATTTTATTTGCATTTTCAGACAAAAAATGATTATCTTTGCCAAAAACCGCACAGAGCGGCGGCAAAGTGTCATCCATGAAGACTAATAATAATTAAAATTCAATACCATACCAAAATGACATCCGCTAAAAAACCGAACTACACGCTTCCTATAATCGTGATGTTCTTCCTGTTCGCGATGATCTCTTTCGTGACCGGATTCCAAAACCCGTTCGGGGTTATTCTCAAATCACAACTCGGACTTTCCAACCTCCAGAGCCAGCTCGGAAATGCCGCCAACTTTATCGCCTATGCCTTCATGGGGCTGCCAGCAGGTATGATCCTCCAGAAAAAAGGCTATAAGTTCTCAGCCGTTGCAGCTGTGCTGGTCGGAATGATCGGCGTGGCGCTGATGTTTGTCAGCAGTCTGTTCGGAGACAAAAACTCGATTATCTCAATCTATCTTTGCGGAGCATTTGTCGGAGGATTCTCCATGTGTATGCTCAACACCGTTGTCAACCCGATGCTCAACACCCTCGGCGGCGGCGGCAAGACCGGCAACCAGCTTCTTCAGTTCGGCGGCTCGCTGAACTCGCTTGCAGCAACAATCTGTCCGGTACTCGTCGGCTACCTGATGGGCAACAACCTTCAGAACGTTTCGCTTGTCGATGCCCGTCCGGCTCTCTATATCGCATTCGGCGTCTTTGCAATCGCACTGGTCGTGCTCTTCCTCTCAAAACTTCCCGAACCGATTCTCGAAGACCTCAAGCGTGGAGGCAAAAAGGCTGATGCCCCGACTCTCGCCGGCGCTCTCAAATTCCGCCACTATGTCGGCGGTGTTGTCGCCATCTTCCTCTATGTCGGTATCGAAGTCGGCATTCCCAACATGGCCAACCTCTACATGACAGCGCCTGAAAGCGCAGGCGGTCTCGCAATGGACGCAGCTGTTGCCGGTTCAATCGTCGGAGCCTACTGGTTCCTGATGCTCATCGGCCGTCTGATCGGCGGATCGATCGGCGGCGTGATCTCAAGCAAGACCATGCTCACCGCAGTTTCGGCTATCGCACTCTGCCTCATCACCGGCGCCATCCTTATGGAACCGACAATGATCAACGCTCCGGTACTCGGCGAAGTTCCCCTCAACATCCTTCTGCTCGTTCTCTGCGGTCTCTGCACCTCGGTCATGTGGGGCGGCATCTTCAACCTCGCGGCTGAAGGCCTCGGCAAATACACTGCCGTTGCATCCGGCTTCTTCATGGTGATGGTTTGCGGTGGCGGTATCCTTCCGATCATCCAGGGTGCTGTCGCAGACGCATCGAACTACCTCGCAAGCTACTGGGTACTGTTCATCGCCGTTGCATATCTTCTCTACTATGCCCTGATCGGCTCCAAGGTTCTCCGCCGCGACGCTTCGGCCGAAATTATCAATGAAGAGGTCAAAGAAGGCGTCTCAATCAACGACTGATAACAAATTAAACTAACTATAATAAAGCCGGGGGAGCGAACGCCCTCCGGCTTTTTATTCATTTTATGATATTCTCGGACCATGTCTGATTTCCAACTCAACATTCTCGGTTGCGGATCGGCGACACCCAGCCCGAAACGCAATCCTTCGTCGCAGGTAATCGACTACCGCCGACGGCTGATGATGATCGACTGCGGCGAGGGCGCACAGGCGACAATGCGCCGCATGGGACTCTCTTTCAGCAGGCTGACCCACATTTTCATCTCCCATATGCATGGCGACCACTGTCTGGGACTTCCGGGACTCCTTTCAACGCTTGCACTGCATGGGAAAGAAGGCTCGGTCACAGTGGTTCTTCCCGAGTCGGGAGTCAGGATCATGAAAGAGATTACCGACTATTTCTGTCGCGAGCCTCAGCTGGAAATCATATTCCAGCCGGTCAGCGGCGAAGGCGGAATCGTTCTGGAACTGCCGTCGCTGACGGTCGAGGCATTTCCGCTCTATCACCGCATTGAATCCTACGGTTATCTGTTCAGAGAAAAGCCAAAACAGCGTCATCTCAAAGGGGATATGGTCGAATTCTACAACGTCCCGGTCGCGATGCGCCCGCTTCTGAAAGATGGAGCCGACTTTGTGACAGATGACGGACGAACGATCGAAAACCGGCTGCTCACACGCGATCCCGATCCCTCCAGAAGCTATGCCTATTGCTCCGACACGATGTTTGACGAACGCGTGGCCCACGCTGTCAGCGGTGTTGATCTGCTCTATCATGAGGCAACCTACGACAAATCGCTGGCTGCTGAGGCTCGGAAACGCGGCCACTCGACAGCTCTCGAAGCCGGAAAAATCGCATCGCTTGCCAAAGCGGGCAAACTTATCATCGGACACTACTCGAAACGCTACAACGACATCGAACCGCTCGTCTCGGAAGCGGCTTCCGTATTTCCAAACGTAATAGCGGCCAGCGACGGCCTGAAAATAGATCTCGATAAATTATGAACACTTTCAGTCAAGCCGACGAGCAATTCATGAGAATGGCTCTCGACGAGGCCCGCGCGGCCGGAGCCGAAGGAGAAATTCCGATCGGAGCAGTCATTGTCAGCAAAGGCAGAGTGATCGGACGCGGTCACAATCTGACGGAAGCCCTGACCGACGTGACAGCCCACGCTGAGATGCAGGCCATCACCGCCGCCGCACAGTTCTTAGGTGGGAAATATCTCAAAGACTGCACCATTTATGTGACCGTCGAGCCGTGTCTGATGTGTGCGGGCGCATTGGGATGGAGTCAGATCAGCAGGATTGTCTACGGAGCTAACGACCCCAAACGCGGCTACAACGTCTATACTCCACGCCCGTTTCATCCACGGGCAAAAATCGAGGGAGGACTCCTTGCTGAGGAATGCGGCGAACTGATGACCTCTTTTTTCGTCAGGCGAAGGTGATTGTCGGTTATTTTTCGTAATTTTGAGGAATGAATCCTCGAATGACGAAATATTCATTTCTGAGATGGATGCGGATCTGCATCAGCATAGCCGCCACAGGAATTCTCGCATTCAGCCTGAGCGTGGGAGCATCATGTGTACCATGCATCGGGAGAATGCTTGAAACGGTCCAGATCGGCCATGCTGTAATTGCGTTTTCGATGTCCATAATCATAGGGTGGCTGCTGCTGACCCTCGCGTTCGGACGCATCTACTGTTCGAGCGTGTGTCCGATCGGCACGCTCCAGGACCTCGGGGCCCGTTCGGTCCGGCGATTTCCGCTTGACCGCTTCGGCGAATCGCGTCGCCGATTCCGCTACGCAGCCCCTCAGAACCGGTTGAGATATTCAGCTTTAGTCATTCTTGTGATCGCAATTATGTTCGGACTGACAGTCATCCCGTCGGTTCTGGAACCGTTTTCAGCCTTCAACCGGATCTGCACAACTCTCGTCGCGCCACTGATCCGTAAGATAGCACCGCTGCTGCCGGGCGTCTCCCATCATTCGCTGGCCATACTGGCCGCGTCGTCCCTCTCGGCAACCGTTCTGGCAATCCTTATTCTCGGGTCAGTCATAGCCGTTTCAGCCCGGTCGGGCAGAAGAATATGCAACACTGTCTGTCCGGTCGGCACAGCTCTCGGATTCGTCAGCCGTTTTGCTATCTTTCAGATGGAAATCGACACCGACCTATGTGTCAACTGCGGCAAGTGCGAGAGTGTCTGCAAAGGAGAATGCATCGATCTGAAAGACCATGTTGTCGACGGATCGCGATGTGTTGTCTGCTTTGACTGCGCCAATGTCTGCCCCAACTCCGCCATAAACTTCACCAGCAACCGCAAACAGCTCTCGACTCCTCTGATGCAAAAAATCATAGGACCGGAAAGAGCGCCACAGGCCACAATGGACTGCAGCGGCGAATGTAACCAGATAAAAAAGACTCTGAAATGAAACAATATCAAGCTCTGCTTCGCGAAATCCTTGAAAAAGGCACTGACAAAAGCGACCGCACCGGAACCGGCACGCGCTCGATTTTCGGCTATCAGATGAGATTCAATCTCGCCGACGGATTTCCGATGGTGACCACCAAGAAACTCCATCTGAAATCGATCATCCATGAACTGCTATGGTTTCTCAGAGGAGACACCAACGTCAGATACCTTCAGGAAAACGGAGTCAGAATCTGGAACGAGTGGGCCGACGAAAACGGCGATCTCGGACACATCTACGGATATCAGTGGCGTTCATGGCCCGACTATTCCGGCGGATTCATTGACCAGATCTCAGAGGCGATCGAAACAATCCGCAAGAATCCCGACTCGCGCCGAATCATTGTCAGCGCATGGAATGTCGCGGATCTGCCAAACATGAATCTGCCTCCATGCCACGCGTTTTTCCAGTTCTATGTCGCCGACGGACGGTTGAGTCTACAGCTCTATCAGCGCAGCGCCGACTGCTTTCTGGGCGTACCGTTCAACATCGCCTCCTATGCGCTTTTGCTGCTGATGGTAGCGCAGGTAACCGGACTTGAGCCGGGCGAATTCGTCCACACATTAGGCGATGCCCACATCTACAACAACCACTTCGAGCAGGTCAGACTGCAGCTTGAGCGCACCCCGCGCCGGTTGCCGAAAATGATCCTCAACCCGCAGATCAGAAATATCTTCGACTTCAAATATGAGGATTTCAGTCTTGAAGACTATGATCCCTACCCAGTAATTCCCGGAAAAGTATCCGTATGACGACACAGACACCCCCTCCCCTATCGGAAATCTCGGTCATTGCGATTGTAGCCGCCGACGGCGCGATCGGACGGGGCGGAGACCAGCCGTTTCACATCTCCGCCGATTTCAAACGCTTCAAACAGCTCACGCTCGGACATCCGGTCATCATGGGGCGCCGCACGTTCGAAGCACTGCCGAAAGGCGCATTGCCCGGCCGGAAAAACATCGTGATCACACGCAACAGCAGCTTCAAGGCCGAAAACATCACGACGGCCCCCTCTATCAAGGACGCTCTTGCAATCTGCCGCGAAGAGGAAGCCGATCCTTTCATTATCGGAGGAGGAGAAATCTACCGTCAGAGCATGTCGCTCGCGACAACGCTCTATCTCACCGAAGTGGAGGCTACGGTTGAGGATGCAGACACATTCTTCCCGGAAATAGATCCCGCGAAATGGGTTCTGACAGAACGCTCCGAGGAGCAGACCGATCCACGTTCAGGAGTGAAATACCGATTCTCGACCTATCGTTCAGACACCAAGTAGATCCCGCATCAGATCGAGCGCGGCAGTGATTGTCTTCGGCTCCACAATGCAGTCAATCTCGACTGCGCCGGGACGCCTCAGCAATGTAAAATTGATATGCTCGGAAGATGTGTTCTTCTTGTCATGGCGCATGAAAGAGATCAGTGCGTCATAGTCGTTGCAGTCGAACTCAGGCGCAGGATAGTGCTCTCTGACAAAGGCCGAGACCGAATGGAGCGTATCCGAGGGAAAATCCTTCAGAAGTTTAGAGAGGACCAGATCGACAATAATCCCATGAGCCACAGCGACTCCATGAGCGACTCGCCTTCCACGGCTCATTGCGAGCGATTCGAAAGCATGAGCTGCCGTATGGCCCAGATTGAGAGCGCGCCTGAAGCCCTGTTCAAACGGATCAGCCGCCACTATCTCCTGCTTGATCCGGACGGACTTTTCAAGAATCGGCGCAAGCTCGGAGGGAAGAGCTCCGGCCGGATCGACCGTCAGTGCCGCAGCCAGAGCCTCAGGAGAATCGATCAGCGCATGCTTGAGCACCTCTCCGTAGCCGGACAGCAGCTCTTCAGCCGGCAGAGTCGAATAGAATTCAGACGAAACAATCACAGTTTCAGCCGGAGCGAAGACTCCGATTTCATTTTTAAGACCGTCGAAATTGATTCCGGTCTTACCACCCACAGCCGCATCGACCGCACCGAGCAGAGTGGTCGGAATGTTAATGCACCTGATTCCCCGCTTGAATGTGGCCGCAGCAAAACCTCCGAGATCCGTGACCATCCCGCCGCCAAGATTGATCAGCAGAGAGCGACGGGTTGCCCCACGGCCCGATAGCGAGCTCCAGACAGCCGCCAGCGATTCGAGATTCTTGTTAGCATCGCCCTCGGAAACGACAATTATCTCCGAATCCCAGGATTTCAGCCCGGGTTCAATGACGGGCAGACAGAGAGTGGCGGTGTTAGAGTCGGCAAGTATAAAGATTCTGCCTTCGGGAGCCATTTCGGCAAGGCAGTCGGACAGTGCCGCAGCGGGATCGGAGGTGAAACAGAGTCGTTGCATCGGAGAGAGATTCAGTTGAGATTTCTTGAGTTTGTTATAAAGCCATAGATCAGATAAGGCAGAGCCTCGGAAAAGGCCGTCATCGAGGGGAACACAATGTCAGCCCCCGCATCAGACAGCTCTTCCTGGCGGAGAGGACCGGTATTGACACCGACTGTAAACAATTTGGCCGCATGGCCCGCCTCTACTCCCAAAGGCGCGTTTTCGATCACGAAGCATTCATTCTGTCGCACTCCGGCAAGCTCCATCGCTTTCAGGTAGGGTTCCGGAGATGGTTTCCCGATCTTCACATCACGCGAGGTTATACGCAAATCCTTCTGAAAAGCGCCGGGAAAATCTTTGTCGAGACGATTGAGCAATGTCGACTGGCCTGAACCGGTCACCAGGACACGTCTGACACCGACAGCATCCAGAAACTCAAGCATCTGGCGCGCACCCGGCATAGGCGACACCGGAGGCATTTCAGCAAAAATCTCGGTTTTGCGTCTGTAGAGGTCTTTTTTCTCCTCTTCGGTTGCTCCCCGGCCAAAAGCTTCGCGGAAAATAATATCGATCGTGGAAGCACCGGTACGCCCCTCATAGCGGAAGAAATCAGCTTCGGGAAGATCGATTCCGATTTCAGCGGCCATCTGACGCCACGCCCTTGCATGGTTAGGCATGGAGTCGTAAAGCGTTCCGTCCATGTCTATGAGAGCGGCACGCGGATGGAGATTTATATAGTCAAAATCCGACAAAAATTTCAGGATTGTCTCGGTGTACATAATGATACGTTGATAAGATTGTATTGCTTTCGCTATTTTTTCTTCTTAATTGTCTTTTTGCCGGACACTGCCGCAGGAACGACAGCGGCAGAATCTCCGGGCATCACGAATCCGGCGGGCCGCTCGATCAGCCCCTGCTGTATGAGCTGCACGGAATCCGCATGGGTAAAGATGTCGTCTGATGCGTCGGACGCGGCTCCTGCACCTGGCCGGCGGCTATCCTGCAGTCTCAGCCCGCGCGATCCGGTCGCACGCACACCACGGCGGAAGACCTCGGTTATCTCCTTGATCAGATTGACGCGGACTGTGTCGGTGATCTGACGGCTTTCGGCCACGGTTTTCTCGTTGATACGTGCCTTTCCGAGTCTTATTTTCATCTTTTCAGGAGTTCCCTTGATGTTGATTCCGAACTTGAACGGGATGGGCGATTTGATGACGGCAACGTGATAGTTGAGATTGAGAGCCGCATCCGAGCTGCCTCTGACACCGAGACGGTAACGGTCCATGTCGAAAATAAACGGATAGAGGTCTATGAATCCGTCATGGATAGCGATTTCGACATCCATATGGTCAATCATGTTCTTCTGCTTCTGCTTGAAAAGCATCCATTTCGCAACAGTCCGGAATGTCTCGTTGTCCATCAGCTGCAGACTGTCGCCGGAGATTTTAAGCGCAAGGTTGAGCGACTCGAGCTTCAGGTCCATGACTGAATCGAGATCGGCCGTAAGAGCAAGGTCTGTATTGACAATTCCCCTGACCTCCGTCAGAAGGGGCAGGATCGAGTCGATGCCCGGCATCATGTCGAGGACAGAACGGAGATTGAGCCGCCGCACCTGCACAGCCGCCGCAACAGAAAGATCGTCGATGGTCGGAGCGGAATAGAGCGCCGAGAAGTTGACAGCTCCGACCGAAGTCGTTGCGCGTAAACGGTCCATATTGATTGCGCCGTCATAGACCTCGATCAATCCGTCGAGTCCGTTGAGCCACAGATCGGCATATAAAACCTTCTTTGCATTGAGCGAGAACGTTCCCTGGAGATTTGACGGCACGAGCACAGCCGTACGTGCCGAATCGGGAACTTCATTGTCGAGTTCCGACTGCAGGGCATCGTCGCTCTTCCCGTCGGAATCCGCTATCATCTTCATTGTTCCGGCAGAGATTCGGTCGGCAAATACAGCTCCCCGGAGCATAGTCGCTGTCAGATCGTTGACATCGATCGTATCCGAACGGACACTGAAATCAAACCGGATCGGCTGCCCGTGACCAAAAGCCAGAGCACGGCGAAGATTGTGGAGCGAACCATTCAGGAGGAAGTCGCTCCGGTTCATTTTCAGCTTCGTGTCTTTCAGCACCACGGAATCTGTCGAGAACGTCAGATTGAGATTTGAGAGTGTGTTACGCGACGGGAAATAAGGGGTGAACAACCGCGCGCGGCGTGCCCTCAGACCTCCGGTCGCATTCCAGCGTCGCAAGAGTCTGACGAGCGAATTGTCAAGCTCTATATCAAGATCCTCACGCCCGGACCGTTTGGCGTCCAACGCCTTAAGTCGACGGCTGAAATCGGCGCGTATCAGTCCCATGACTGAATCGGAAGAAAGCTCGGGATGGGCAGAGGCGATCGAATCGAAAAGTCGGCGGCGTCTTTCCGACATGACCGGCGCCGCTTTGGGGTACATCATGAAGTCAATCTCGGTTTCACGGACAGAGAAGCGGTTGAACCGGTCACCGTAGCGCAACGAAGCGGCTTTCACGAGCGCCTTCATCAGCGGGCTGCGTCCGTTACCTTCATAGCGCTGCAGCGATCCGGTGATCTCGGCGCCTTTGAGGCGTATCTTTATTGAATCGGAGTCGGAAGCGAGCACTACGAGGCCGGCCTTGATCGACGCTCCGATCGGATTGATCTGTGAAGTATCCGCTGAAGAGGCCGTGTTTCTCGAACCGACACCGGCACTGAGCGCCGATCCGCTGACGCGGGCGTCGGGTGTCAGAAGTGAAATCGTGTCGATTTTGAGCGACGCTGTCAGGAGTGAGTCGACAATATGGTCTCTGACGGTCAGTGCTGAACTGGAGCCGAGTTTCAGCTCGGCATTGCGGAGATAGGATTCCATCGAACCGTCAGTCATGGCCACACGGAATTCATGAAGCGAGATCTCCCCGTCGATCTTTGCCTTATGGAATTTGCCCGGAGAGAAATAGCTCAGACGCGATGCGACTCTCGCGCGGCCGCGAAGCACTCCACGTACAACGCACGGAAGACGGTCGAGAAGCACCGAAGGAAGATTCTGGATTGTCAGCTGACCGTCGAACATAGCCTCGACAAGAGGGTCCGTCACAGGATTTGAGATTGTTCCGTCGAGCGTAAACTCCATTGCCTTACCCTTGACCGACAATTCGTTGACATTGATGACCGAAGCATCTGGATTTGAAGCGTCGACACGTGCGTCGACATCGGCCACCAGCCGGGATAGTTCAAGACGGTCATACTTCAACCGCTGACCGGCAAGACGGACCGAAACATCCGCCAGGGGCAGCTGTTTGCCGCCGAGAACATATGGGGATAGCAATTTCATTCCGACTCGCAGCTTAAGGTCTGTCTCAAATTCCGGTATCTGCCGGGCGATCGTGTCCGGAGCGAGCTTCAGAATTTCAGTCACCTCCACATCCGGCAGCTCAAACGTGAACGTCTTGATCCGCGCCGTGTCGGCGAAGTCGAGGCTGGCAGAGAAAGCCGTCCGGACCTTCCCGACACTAAAACTGAAATCGCTCAGATCGGCCTCCAGCGGACGACGGCTGCTCCAGGCTATTTTTCCGTCGAGCGCAAACGGCGTCGTCGGGATTGTCAGCGGTAGCAGAGAGGCCGAGACATCACCATTGAGTGAAAGCGCATAGAGCGGACTGTCTGCGACCGTATCGGTAAGCGCTACACGATCCATGCGCAGAGAGGCATCTATCGAATCGGGAAGCGACCGATAGCGGACTGCCAGGCCGTTGTCGATCAGGAAGCGGTCTATTGAAATATCGGGCAGCGAAAGAGGCCCTTCAGGCTCTTCAGTCGGCGCCGATGGCGGAACGATCGCATAGTTGGCGGTCAGGGAGTCGATCTGGACGAGGTTGGCGCGGATCTCGCGGAATCCGACATCGTATAGCCCGATATTTCCCTTGGCCAGTTCGATCAGATTGATCCCCCCGGAGAAATGTCCGACAAAAAGAAGCGAATCCGTCCCCTGGGGAAGAGTGGCCCTGACACTGTCAGGAAGCGAGTCTGTCACACGACTTCTCAGCGATAGTGAATCTACCTCGACAGAGAACCGCGGAAATGTCGACCAGAAAGTAAGTTCGACCTTTCCGGCCTCGACATCGGCAATCAGATATTCACTCGCATACTTATTGACAAGCGGAGTAAGGCGCGACGGATTCAGCACCCATACAACACCGGTCAGAACCAGAACTACAATCAGCAACAACGACACGACAGCCACTGAGAACCATTTCAGCATTCGCAATAACAGCGAACGTTTCTGCGGTTGCTTCTGCGGCATCTGTTCAGCGGCGGAAAGAGAGTCTGTTTCGACAGGAGTAGGAGAGTTGGCGGGCCGGGACGACATAACTGCGGGAGTTAGGATTGGACACTGGTTGGATTCAGAGGTTGTTTTTCAACAACCTGTTTATTCGGAAGCGGCATTGCGGGCGCGTGCCGTGATATGGAAACATGGCTGCTTGATCTCATATTTCACCCAGCATTTGCCCTCGTCGCGCATCGCATAGAGCACCTCGGCCAGAAGAGCTTTCAGTTCTTCCGCCGAATGGGCGATCTTCGAATCGTCGGCGACAAAACGCGAATAGGAAATATCGACAGTAGTTCCGAGCTGATGGACCGACGAATCGACCGCATTACGGTTTGTCCGGCGAAGACGGCGGACGCTCTCCGGAGTCCGCAGCACACTTGTCACCTTGACACGGTATCTGGCCCCGGAACGCTTGGCGAGCGAATCATTGAAGCGGCGACCGATCTCATGAAGCATAGCCGAGCCTTCCGGAATCATATACGGACGCGAATAGGTCAGCTCTTCGACAAAAAAATCGGGACAGGAGGTCACCTTCACAAGCGGACGCGATGTCGCCAGATGCGAACGCGTATCGGAAAGCGGCTCTATGCCGATGCGCTCGGCCTCGGCCCAGTGGACATAATTGCTGTCGTTGAAGATTTCGTCAAGCCGTCCGAGCCGTCTGACGCTTAGCTTCGTATTCGGATCGGGCATTTCCTCGAGAGGATGATTGTAGGCGCTGACCGAATCAAAATCGAGTTCGGCAATATTCTCCGGCTCGACGCGGGAGATTCTGACCACATCGCCTTCGGTATTGCTACCGCAGGCAACTGACAGAAACAGGAATAAGCATAGTATGGCAGACGGGAGGAATCGCATTTGTCAAGGTGGATTGGATTATAAGTAA
Organism: Paramuribaculum sp.; assembly: GCA_029051965.1. Taxonomy (GTDB): domain Bacteria; phylum Bacteroidota; class Bacteroidia; order Bacteroidales; family Muribaculaceae; genus Paramuribaculum. Next base: position 15,358 of record JAIDJZ010000384.1, read on the forward strand.
GTGTTCAAATTTAATTTATACAATATGCGAGCTTATTTTTTAGCCGATTCCGGTGCGGAGGGAAGGAGA
>JAIDJZ010000385.1 GCA_029051965.1 Paramuribaculum sp.
GATTTTCAGAGTCAGCTGTCGGCGTGCGGGCTGCCATGCATATGAGATTGATCCGGCTGTTACGTTGGTCAGCGAGTCGACAGCCTGACCTTCTTCATAGTGGTAAAGCTTCAGAATAAAGCTGTTTTGGTTGGCTTCGAGGTCGCTGATTCCTCCTGCGCTGATTGCTGAGGGGGAAAGGGAGAGGCTGACGCCATATTCTCCGGCGGGGATTTCGTCGGGAGTGGATGCCTTGACGTTTCCGAATCCGAACAATGTGGGGAGTCCGTTTTCTGCGGGGAGAACTCGGAGAACGGAGGGGACGGACTCGTAGGCAGCTTTGATGTTTCCGTCGGGATCGGTCACGGTGAAAGGGAATGACGCGTAGTCGACGAAAGAGATGCTGCTGATGTCGCTGAGGGCAGAGATCTTCTCGCCGTTGACGAGAAGGGCGTTGTCGGCAAAAGATCCTGCACTGACGTCTGTCACATCAAGAACGGTTTTGTTTCCGTCGGTGGTGTTTATGATCATTTTCTCGTTTCCGGCCATTGCGCATGTGGAAACGGCAAGCGCTATTGTCGCAGTGATTAATTTATGATATTTCATTGTGTTAACGTATTAAATTGACGTGTGGTAAAGAGGAGTGGCTTATGTCAACGGACAACTTTTGCGGTTGTCTTGCCGAGTTTCAGGATGTAGAGGCCTTCGGGCATTGCCGAGAGATCTACGTCTGTGTTAGCGTGGAAAGTCGCGCATAATGCACCGGCAGCGTTGTAGACAAGGACGTCGCCGATGTAGTCGGCAATGCGGAAGATGCCGTTTCCGGCGGCGTAGACTTTGGCTTCGCTTCCGTCAGCGCCTACATATCCGATTGCAGAGAGGGCTTCGGGATCGTACATGAGTTCAACCGGTCCGGTCCACTGTCCTTTAACGAAGAAACCGTTGTCGGCGATAAGGTCGATGTCGAACGAGTAGACGCGGTTGTTGTAGGAGTCATTGTTGTTGCACTGCACTCCGATGTTTCCTTCCTTGAAGAATGCATAGTCGTCCATGATGTAGTAGCGGCCTTCGATGAAGTGCATGTAGACGGTTCCGGAGATGTCGGTTCCGCCGCCGGTGGTTGAAGTGAAGCGGGACTGACTGATCAGCCAGGGTTTGTAGAAGCTTTCGTGATTGTCGGTCATCATGGTGTATGATCCGGGCTGTACGACAGCTGTTCCGGGTTCGTTGGCAAATTCCATGCGGATGATGTCGCCGCCGCCGTCGCGTTCGGGGTCGCGTCCGCTTCGAGATCCGATGTCGAGAATGAATACGTTGCAGTTGTTGATGATGCCGGTGTAGAAG
>JAIDJZ010000386.1:0-2170 GCA_029051965.1 Paramuribaculum sp.
AGCTGGCGGAACATGAGGAGTATTATTTTCTGAACCATAACATATTATTTTCGTGTAATTGCCCAGTCGCACAGGTAGTTGTAGTTCTGGACGAGCGATTCGGCGGCAGCGGTCAGATATTCCGGCTTAACTTCGACGGAGATTGCGTCCTGAGGGGTTGATCCGACGAGGAAGTTTTTCCAGGAATTGTTTCGTGTTGCCAGAATCGTATCGCCGGTCTGCACTTTACCCTGGACGTAGCCGGCGTTATATTCGTTCTGATAGATGCTGATGTTAGGGTTTTGTGCGTAGATGGCATAGTTCCAGTTGTTGTCGACGCACTGCGCGAAGCCACAGGTGAATTCGTCGAGGACAAACTGAGTGGCGGGCGAGTTTTTGAAATTGGGGGTGTATGTTGCCATAGTTTTGAGATCATTAAATTATTCCATGAACATTTTCACTTTATTCCAGGCACCGTCGATGGCGTCGGGTATGCAGTCGACATCTTCAGGATCTTTGAAGCGAGCCCAAACGGATGTTGACCAGACGAATGGCGAGCCGTCAATGTATGGCGAGCCGAATTTCATCCAGAAAGATGTTTTCTGACCGTTGATTGATGGGCGCATAGAGAGAGAAGAAAGGACTTCCCGGATCTCTTCTGTTCCGAATGCCTTCGCGTCGATCGACCCGTGGGGCTGATAGCGCAGGAATTCCGAAGTGCCGTAGTTTTTGTCCCATCGTCCGGCAATGGAGATCGGTTCGAGGGATTCGTTGTAGGTCACGAGGTTTTTGGCGTCGTCGAGGGTGCGGACGTTGGCAATGTTTCGATAGAGCTGATAGCGACGTTTGGGAGCTCCGTCGATCGTTTCGAGTTCGCGCCAGATGCGTTTGTAGGTCGGGTTGTTGCATCCGAGGACGTGGGTTGTGTCGATCATGTGGTGGTCGTAGTCGAGGAAAGTCGGTTCATAGCCGGTGGAGTCTTTGACAGAGAGTTTCTCACCGTCGCTTTTGAAGAGAGCGAAGCGATGGTAGCTCATGTCGATCATTCCGAATTCGCCTCTGTAGGCGTCGACGATCATGTAGGCGTTGAGGTAGGTTCCGGTGTTGTCGAGCGAGCAGAAGTCGTAGAAGTCGTCGATCGAGCGTGCAAACATCTCGGCAGCAGCAGCGCGCCATGTCATCCAGAGGCCTTCGATTTTAGTCTCGGTGTAGAAGTAGGTTTCGGTCGTTTCGTTGAATCCGATTCCGTGGCCGTTGAATCCGAAGTCGGTGTTTGAACCGAACTGTCCGGGAGAGAAGGTGTTTTGTGTCAGGAAGTCCTGTCCGATGACATAAGTGATGGCGCAGGTCTGGGCGAGGAGGCAGCACCAGCTTGTGTGGGTCCAGAGGATTTCGCCGCTGTCGAGTCGCTTGACGAAGCCTGAGCAGCGTCCCGGCTTTAGATGCAGGTCTTCCTGAAGCTCCTCTTTTTCTTTTTCGAGAGTTTTTTCTTCGTCGTCTTTCTCGAGTCTGTTCATTGCGACTCCGAGCGGCTTTCCGGCTGCATCCCAGAGGTCCATCTGAGCATTTATCAGATAGATGTCGAGGAATGTCAGTGGCTGGTCGCCACTGTGGAGCACAGCGTCTTCGGGGTCCATCGAGCTGAGTCGGAGATCGTCGAATGAGACGTCTGCTCTGGGCTGTCGGTCGGCTGCTCCGTCGTAGATTCCGAGCATGCGGAACATCAGTCGGGCGATTGCTTCGCCGTAGCGGTCGTTGAGGCGTTTTTCGACCCAAGCGGTCAGATAGTTGTAGTTGTCGACGAGAGCTTTTCCGGCAATCCGTAGGCCGTCGGGTGGAATCTGGGTTGAGTTTGCGCCGGGACCTTCATCGAGGACATACCATTTCCATGTGTTGTTTCTTGTCGCTTTGATAGTGAAGCCGGTCTGTACTTTACCCTGGACGTAGCCGGCGTTGTATTCATTCTGGAAAATACTGACCGACGGATCCTGGGCATAGACGGCGTAGTTCCAGTTGTTGTCAATGCATTGAGCATAGCCTCTGGTGTACTGATTGAGCACGAACTCCACTGGGTCGGTGTTCTTGAATTTAGGTGTGTACATAATATTACAGATAATTAGGGGGAATAATTAGGTTAGGGAGAGCCGGATGTCGGGGCTGTTTCGGACGTGGCAGCTGCAGGCTTTCCGGA
>JAIDJZ010000386.1:2180-3833 GCA_029051965.1 Paramuribaculum sp.
ATACATAGATTTGTGCCTGTGTCGTGGGCTCGGTTATGTGTATATGAGACAGGTGTCCGCGGATGAAGAGTTTCCGGATTATGACGAGTGCAAGAGCGGCAAAAGACAAGTACATGCAGATTCTGAATGCAACAATCGGGTGGGTCGAGCAGGAAGTGTGGAACACTTTGGCGATGCCGTCGAGAATGAATGGAGCCACGACGTTGCCGATCGAGTCCATTGAGGCGAACCATGCGAGAGTGAGAGTCAGGGCGATTCGCGATGATGCTACAGACAGGCGGTCGTAGTAGTAGGGCTGTGCGATTCCGTAGAAGTAGGATGCGATCAGTATTCCGAGGCCTACGATGAATGCGCTGTCGGAGATGACCATCAGGACGAAGCCGATCGCGATGAACAGCATTACGGCGATGGCTACGTGGTTTTTAAGCATCCGGAGGCAGAATGTCAGGGTGTAGCCTGAAGCCATAATGCCGAGGAAGAGGATTGAAGTCAGGTCGCCAGCGGTCGATGACGAGGTGTAGCGGAATGGTACGTAGAGGCTGATCGCGGCAATCACGAGGGTGATGAAGAAGTAGTAGGCGCAATAGCGTACGAGCATCGGGATGTTGACTTCTTTCGAGAATTTGTAGTGGACTTTGGCCGTGTTGAGTTTCGATGCATCGGATTTTCTGATGGCGGTCGGATCGGAGATGTAGCGCTTGAAGTTTTTAGCGAAGAAGAGGGGGATGAATGGCAGAAGATAGATCAGGAAGGGGAGACGCCAGTCTATTTTCGCCAGATAGCCTGTTGCGATAGTCGAGAACATCAGGACGAGGTTGAGGGTTGCGGAAGTGTAGCCGTACTGGTTTGTGCGGGCTTTTCCGTCGAACATGTCGGCGATGAAGGCCGATGCGAGTGGAGAGAGGATTCCAGCGGCGATGCCGATCAGGAAGCTGAGAATAATGAGAGTCAGCATGCTTGGCGCGAAGAAGAAGCATGCGCCACCGATTCCGTAGAACAGACAGGTCCAGTTGAGGAGTTTTGCGTTGTTGAACTTCGTGCCGATCCATCCGCCGAGGAAAACAAACGGGATTGCGGCGATGTTTGGCCCGAGGGTCAGGAACTGGGTTTCAAGCTGGGATGTTCCAGGGAAAATTTTCATAAGATCTCCCATGATGGGTGAGATTGCAAGGCCCGGGATCGAAGTACATATGTAAATTACATAGAGGTTGAAGACGGCCCACAACGGCAAGGTCGAATTGCCGTAACCGGATTTAATGCCTTTCATAGTTGCAGTTGTTAGAATGTTGGAAAATTACAGATTGATTGTCCGCGGACGTGCTGTTCAGAAGTTGAACATTATCTGGGTCTGGAGACGGTTGTCGTGAGCGCCTCCGATGTTCCATGTCTCGCGGTGTCCCCACAGGTATTCTATGCCCCACTGGAGGTAGGGTGTGATGTTGTAGAAGCAGTTGACGGCACCATAGAGCGCATAGCGGTAGTTCTGGGATTCGTCCAGTGCGTTGCAGTAGTCCCGGACGTCGAAGATTCTCGATTCGGATACCATTGCGTTGAACTGGAGTTTTGAGTTGACATTATAGGATAAGCCCAATTTCAGTCCCCTGAAGGGGGCTGGAGGCATGCCTCCCGGGCCGGTGGTGACGGGGGTCAGTG
>JAIDJZ010000387.1 GCA_029051965.1 Paramuribaculum sp.
ACTCTACCTATTTCGAGCAGATTAATTCGTAATACTCATAGGGTATTATTAGATAGCGTTCGAGGTGAGCACAAACTTCCAGGAGAATTCCGAACGAGTCAGAACTGGATTGGCGGCAAATCTCTTGCTGATGCCAAGTTTATTCCTCCCAGCCATCAACTTATCGGGGAACTGATGGGAGATCTTGAGAAATTTCTTAACAATGACCAGATTCATCTCCCTTCTCTGTTGAAAATAGCCATAGCCCATTATCAATTTGAGACGATACACCCATTTTTGGATGGTAACGGACGCATCGGCCGCTTGTTGATTACATTGTTTCTTGTCAAGGAAAATGTTTTGGATATGCCATTGCTCTACCTCTCTACATTTTTTGAAAATCCAAAAGATCTTTATTACGACAATCTTTCTTCTATTCGCACAAAGAATGATATGACACAATGGATAAAATACTTTCTTGTCGGCATAGAACAGACCGCGACTAAAGCCGTTGAAACATTATCTTCAATATTGCGATTTAAGAGCGAGGCAGAGACTTTAATACGCTCATCATACCGTAGCCGCTCTACAAAGGCTATTATATTACTTCATGGGCTCATGAAAAATCCCTATATAACTATTGACGATGCAGCTGCAATCTGTAATATAACATATAATTCTGCGAATACGCTTGTCAAGATGATGACAAAAGATAATTTATTGTCAGAAGTCACTGGCCAAAGCCGAAACAGATTATTTGTTTGCAAATCTTATCTATCGTTATTCGACTAACCAGTTAATCATTAGTTCAGCAAATTATCGATTTACCTGAGGTTGGTGTCCAGTGACGCATTTCCCTCAATCGGACGAAGGCGACCGAGACCGGAGCTGCAACAGGACGGTAATGAATAGTGACGACGGCTGAAAACCCAGCGGATTTTCAGCCGTCGATTCTATAAAGTGTACGCCGGATCTATCCGCGGGCCACGGCCAGCGACTCACGGCATTTGTCCGTGATGTATGTCCAGTCACATACCGCAATGCGGTCTTTCGGGAACAGTTTAGATCCCATGCCGACGCAGAAAACTCCGGCCGAAAACCACGAGGCGAGGTTTTCCTCCGTCGGCTCAACGCCTCCGGTCACCATCAGTTTCGACCAGGGCATCGGCGCAAGCAATCCTTTCACAAATTTCGGGCCGAGCACATCGCCGGGGAACACCTTGCAGAGGTCACAGCCGGACTCCTGCGCCATCCCGACTTCACTTATGCTTCCGCATCCGGGGACATAGGCCACTCCCCTGCGGTTGCACGTTCTGGCAACCTCCGGATTAAACAGCGGACCGACCACGAAGCAAGCGCCAAGCTGCATGTAGAGCGCAGCCGTGGCAGGCTCTACGACCGAACCTACGCCAACAGCCATTTCAGGACATTGCTCAGAGGCAAACCTGACGATTTCCGCAAAGACCTCATGGGCGAAATCGCCTCTGTTAGTGAATTCAAATGCACGGATGCCTCCTTCATAGCATGCCTTCAGCACATTGCACGCAACCGCCGGATCTTTATGATAGAAGACCGGAACAACCGGAGCCTGAGCTATTTTATTGAGAACTGATAGTTTATCAAACTTTGCCATTTCTGTAAGAGAGTGTTTGGATTATGTTTGGGTTAGATCATATTAACGCTGGACACGTCCGTTGCTGTTACCTCCGGCCAGAGCCTCGACCTCTGCCTCACTCACAAGATTGAAATCGCCGTTGACCGTATGTTTCAGAGCCGAAGCCGCAACTGCGAATTCAAGCGCCTCTCCCTGAGTCGGCTTTGTCAGAAGCCCGTGGATCAGACCGCCGGAGAAGCTGTCGCCACCGCCGACACGGTCGATTATCGGATCGATGTCATAACGCTTGCTCTCATAAAATTCTTTGCCGTCATAAATCATGGCCTTCCATCCGTTATGAGTCGCCGAAAACGATTCACGCAGCGTCGAGACAACATACCTGAATCCGAATTCCTTCATCATGGCCTTGAAGATGCCCTTATAGCCTTCGGCCGCAGTGTCTCCGCCTTCAACGTCGGCATCCGGCTTGAATCCGAGACAAAGTTCTGCATCTTCTTCATTTCCGATGCAGACATCGACATACTCCATAAGAGGACGCATAATCGATATGGCTTTTTCGCTTGTCCACAACTTTTTACGGAAATTCAGATCGACCGAGACCGTCACTCCGTGGCGTTTTGCCGCCTCGCAGGCTCTTCTGGTCAGTTCGGCGGCCTTATCGGAAATGGCCGGCGTTATGCCGCTCCAGTGAAACCAGTCGGCACCCTCCATTATCCGGTCGAAGTCGAAATCATCGGCGTCTGCCTCGGCAATCGCACTTCCGGCACGGTCGTAGATAACCTTTGACGGACGCATCGAAGCCCCCGTCTCACAATAGTAGATTCCGACACGATCACCGCCTCTGACAACATACTGCGTGTCGACGCCATAGCGGCGCAAGGCATTGACAGCAGCCTGGCCGATTTCGTGCGTCGGCAGTTTGCTGACGAAACAAGCCTCATGTCCGTAGTTGGCACAGCTGACCGCAACGTTGGCCTCACCGCCGCCCCAGATGACATCAAAGCTGTCCGTCTGAACAAAACGGCGGCAACCCGATGGAGAAAGGCGCAACATTATTTCGCCTAATGTTATTATTTTTCCCATAATCTGTTATCTGTCTTTTTCTGTTTCTGTTTGACTTTCTGCCGCATGAGCTCGGCTTTCCTACATTGCAAAAACATTGAACCCGCCATCGACCACCGCAACCGTACCGGTCACGAACGATGACGCATCGCTGATGAGATACTGTATTGTTCCACACAGTTCCTCCGGCTTTCCGAACCGTTTGAACGGAGTCTGACGGATCACATCCGCCCCACGCGCCGTCAGCGATCCGTCGGGATTAGTCAGTAGCGATCTGTTCTGATTCGTCAGAAAGAATCCCGGAGCGATCGCGTTGACACGGATCGAAGGAGTGAATTTTACAGCCACCTCGTTGGCCATAAACTCCGTAAAATTACTGATGCCTGCCTTGGCCGCCGCATAGCCCATCACGCGTGTGAGCGGACGGAACGCAGCCATTGACGAAAAGTTGACGATCGCACCTTTGCCGGCATCAACCATCGGTTTCAGGAATATCTTTGTCGGAATAACCGTTCCTGTCAGATTGAGATCAAGGACTTTCTGGAAATCTCCGACATTGACATCAAAGAAATTCCCGTCCGGCTGTATGGTCGCGCCTGGCATATTCCCGCCGGCCGCGTTCAGCAGCGCGTCGACTCTTCCATAGCGGGCAATGACCTCATCGCAGTTGGCCTGCACGACTTCAGGGTTCATCACATCCGTGACAAGAAACAGGGCCTCTCCGCCTTTGGATCTGATTGTATCAACAATTTTCTCACCCTCTTCCCTGCGGCGTCCCATGAGCACGACTTTCGCGCCTTCGAGCGCAAGGTATTCGCCGATACAGGCCCCGAGCACACCGGTTCCGCCTGTTATGACAACGACTTTATCCTTAACCGAAAACAATTCATTCATAATCTTGAATCTATATAACTATTTTGTTTTTTCAGCATTCACGGCCGCCATTATGCCGCCTACCATTCCAAGCGCCAGCATGCGGCCATGGAATGAATATCCCGCATTATAGCCGATCTTATCATCTCCGAGCATCAACGGAGCATGGTCGACACGCATCGGGACTCCCGGACGCTCCGTCTCGAACGTGCGCACCACTTCCACGAGCCTCGGATCAAGATGGGTCGACTCTCGGAAGTCGCCGTTCGGAAGCACCGTGCAGATGCGCGCATGGACAAAATGAGTGCGCTGGGCATACTTGCGGGCAAGAGCGACGACATCGTTATGAGCTCCGGCGCTAAGCGAACCGGCACAGAAGGTCAGACCGTTGTGCTGATCAGGAACCGCATCGAGAAACCACGCGATATCCTCGTCGCAGGTCACGATGCGCGGAAGGCCGAACACCGCCATCGGAGGATCGTCCGGATGGACACACATGTTGATGTCATACTCATTGCAGACAGGCATTATCGCCTCCAGAAAATACTTCAGATTCTCACGCAGACGATCCTTGTCGACGCCTTCGTAGAGAGCAAGGAGCTCCCGGAACTTCCCGACCGGATTAAGATCGCCCTCCGAGAAGTTTCCGCTCACGAATCCCTGGGTCTTGATCACGATATTCTCGACAAGCCGCGCCTCCTTTTCGGAGGTCATTCCTGCCGCAAGCTGCTCCATGCGTTCCAGAGTCTCCTGATCCCAGCTGTCCCGCGCACCGGGACGCTTCAGAATATGAATATCGAAATAGGCGAATTCCGCACGGTTGAAATAGAGGTTGGAAGTTCCGTCGGGATTGGGATATTCCAGTTCAGTACGCGCCCAGTCGAGAACCGGCATGAAATTATAACAGATCGTCTTCACTCCGGCCTTTCCGAGATTCGCAAGACTGACCTTATAATTCTCTATCAGCCTGTCGCGGTCCGGACCGGCATATTTGATAGATTCCGAGACCGGAAGGCTCTCGACAACGCTCCAGCGCATTCCGTGCGCCTCGATCATCGATTTAAGCTTTTCGATTTCTTCGGAGCTCCAGATTTCTCCGTTGGGAATATGATGGAGAGCGGTCACGATCCCTTCGACCCCTATCTGACGGAGCATCCCGAGGGTTATTTTGTCATTCGGGCCGAACCAGCGCCATGTTTTTTCCATTTTACTGCATGTTTAGAAGTTAAAATATCGTTTGGCATTATAATAGCAGATATCCTCCACCATACGGCCAACCCGCTCGAGCTCGCTGACAGGAATGAGACCGCGGTCGATGTCGGAGCCCAGAAGGTTGCACAGCACACGGCGGAAATATTCGTGGCGGGGATATGACAGAAATGAGCGGGAGTCGGTCAGCATACCGACAAACCGGCTCAGAAGGCCCTGAGTCGACAATGCGTCCATCTGGTCCTCCATGCCTTTGATCTGGTCGTTGAACCACCATCCGGACCCCATCTGAATCTTGCCTGGGCACGAACCGTCCTGAAAATTGGCTATCATCGCCGCAACCCACACATTGTCGGACGGATTAAGATTATATAGGATCGTTTTGGCAAGCTTCCCGTCGCGGTCAAGTCTGTCAAGGAGCGATGCCATCGCTTCAGCACCGCTGAAATCGCCGATCGTATCAAATCCCGTGTCAGGGCCAAGATCTCTTGCCGCACGGCTGTTGACGTTGCGAAGCGGACCGAAATGTATCTGCTGGGCCCACCCCTTTCCGGCATTCATCTCAAGCAGTTCGATCAGTATCGCGGACTTGAGCCTGTCGGCGTTTTCAGACGAAAGTCTCTCGCCCGACAGAACCTTTGCAAACAGATTTTCCGCCTCCGGCCGGGAGCACTCCGAACAGATGACTTTCCCTAACCCGTGGTCGGCCAGACGACAACCTGACTCATGAAAGAAATCATGGCGCACCCGAAGCGCGTCCATCAGAGTGTCGAAACCACTGATTTCCACTCCGCTGACTTCCGACAGCCGCTTGAGATAACCGGCATAGGCCTCCGGATCGTCCACTGCCAGAGCCTTATCGGGACGCCACGTCGGAAGGACTCTGACCTCGAATCCCGAGTCGGCGATAGCCTTATGATACTCAAGTGAGTCGACCGGATCATCAGTCGTGCAGACAGCCTCGACATTATAGCGGCGCATCAGTCCTCTCGGCGTCATCTGCGGATCGGCGAGCTTCGAATTGCAGCGCTCATAAATCTCACGGGCATTGTCGCCATTGAGAATGTCAGAAATCCCGAACGCAGTGCGAAGTTCGAGATGAGTCCAGTGATATAGCGGATTGCGGAACGTATATGGAACCGTTTCGGCCCACTTGATGAATTTTTCATCGGCGGGAGCATCTCCGGTAATATAGCGTTCATCAACGCCATTGGCCCTCATCGCGCGCCATTTATAGTGATCTCCGCCGAGCCACAGCTCCGTGATTGAAGCGAACGGCTTATTTTCGGCTATCATCTGCGGGGACAGGTGGCAATGATAGTCAATGACCGGCATTTTCGCCGCATGGTTGTGATAGAGATAACTCGCTGCCGGTGTGTCCAGCAGAAAATCATCGCCCATGAAAGTTCTTGAGGTTTCCACCATTATCATTTTTCTTATTTGAGTTCGACAAGTTTATATCTGGGAACAAGAATCTTCATCATGCACCAGCTCAGCAGATAAGCGACTCCGGCACATATGAAGACAATCATATATCCCGCATTTTTCCCTTCAAATCCCATGAATACGAAACCGATGCGTTCCGTGTAGTCAAACAGCTGTCCCGCTCCGTAGTTGCTCATGAAGCTGCCAAGACCGCTGGCAAGGCCGGCCGCCCCGGTAACTGTCGCCACCACCGATTTCGGGAACATATCACTGACAACATTATACACGTTGGCACTCCAGCTCTGGTGGGCTGCCGCCATGATGCCGATGATGAAGACCGGAAACCACATCGAAATCTCTCCGAGCGGCATGACTCCGATTCCCAACAGAGGGAAAAGCGCAAAAATCAGCATGGCTTTCATTCGTCCGGCATAAGGGTTGAGACGTGACCTGTCGATGAAATATGTCGGAAGATAACTGCCGGCAAGCGACAGCATCGAGATCAGATAGATCGTAAAGATCGCTATCATTCCGGTTGTCGAAGCCGATGAATAGCCATAGACATCGCTGATAAACGCCGGTGCCCAGAAAAGAAGAAACCACCAGACCGAGTCGGGAAGAAAGCGCCCGAAAATGACCGCCCACGTCTGACGGAAAGAAAAAGCCTGAAACAGCCCTATTTTCGACTCAGGCTCACACTGGTCCGGGGCGAGATTTTCCTCCTCCGCGGCATCCTGCTCGATATAAGCGAGTTCGGCCGCATTGACTTTAGGATTCTTTCTCGGTTCCTTATACAAGAACACCCAGCCGAACATCCAGAGAAAACCAAGCAGACCGATAGAAAGGAACGAGACTTCCCATCCATAGTGCTGCGCGATCAACGGAATCGTAAACGGAGCGATGAGCGCACCGATCTGAGCGCCAGAATTGAACACTCCTGTCGCAAAACCGCGGTCCTTTTTGGGGAAATATTCGGCCACCGCCTTGATCGAACAAGGGAAGTTGCCCGCCTCCCCCAGCGAGAGCACACACCGGGCGGCAAGGAAAAGCCAGACACTGACCGTCGTCACCATCACGGCCGTGTCGGACGCCATGCGGAGCATGCGCAGACTCTCGGCGGCTCCGGAGAAACTGAAAATCCAGTTTCCGCTCACAATCCCGTTTGTTGCGATCCCGCAGAACGCATGCAGACAGGCTCCGGCCGACCAAACGCCGATAGCCCACATGAAACCTCGCTTCGTTCCGACGAAATCAACAAACTTTCCGGCAAACAGCATCGAAACGGCATAGACGATCGAAAAAACTCCGGTGATCAGTCCGTAATCGGCGTCGGTCCAGCCGAATTCCGGCGCGATGAAATTTTTCCATGTCAGCGACAGGACCTGACGGTCAAGATAATTCACTACAAGGGCTACAAACAGAAGCCCGCAGACAAGCCAACGGAAGTTGGTCATTCTGGCATTAGATGTTTTTTCTGGCATAAATTCAATGGATTCTGTGGATTAGGTTAACTGATTATTTCAGAAGATCCGGACGAAGCCGGCGCGTACGTTCAAGAGCCTGCTCGTGGCGCCACTCGGCAATTTTCGCCTCATGGCCTGAAAGCAGAATCGGAGGAACATCCCATCCGTTGTAAGAAGCCGGACGGGAATAGACCGGAGGCGCAAGAAGATTGTCCTGATAGGAATCGGAAAGGGCGCTCTGCTCGTCGCCCAGCACACCCGGGATGAGCCGGACGATCGCATCCGTAATGACAACAGCCGGAATCTCTCCGCCGGTCAGCACATAATCTCCGATCGAGATCTCACGCGTGATCAGATGCTCGCGGATACGGTAGTCAATCCCCTTGTAGTGGCCGCAGAGGATTATGATATTCTCAAGCATCGACATGCTGTTGGCCATCGGCTGAGTGAACTGCTCACCGTCAGGCGACGTAAAAATAACCTCGTCATAGTCGCGCTCAGCCTTCAGGGCCGCGATAGCGCGGTCGATCGGCTCGATCTGCATGACCATTCCCGCCTCGCCTCCAAAGGGATAGTCATCGACCTTGCGGTGGCGGTTGGTTGAATAGTCCCGAAGATTGTGCACGTGATATTCGGCCAGACCCTTGTCGGCCGCACGTTTAAGGATCGAACACCCGAGAGGCGACTCAAGCATCTCGGGAAGCACTGTCAGTATATCAATTCTCATAGTTCTTTAATGATTGCTGGAGATTATTTACTATCATGGCGCGGAGTTCGGCCGGAGCAAGCACAGTCACATTCGGACCGTAGCTCATGAGTTCCTGCACGAAATCAGGCGTAAGCCGGAGGTTATAGTTGAAAATAGAATATGAATCATGGATCATCTCCGACTGGGAATGATGGAGCGGAAGCGCCCGGAAATACTTTGCCTGACGGCTGGTGACACGGAGAGTGACCTTATGCGTCTTCCCTTGCGAAAAGACAATTCCGAAACTGTCGCGGAAATAGGCCTCCGGATCGAAGTCAGGCGGGATCTCGAATGTTTCGCTGAGCAGCGTCAGGCTGCTGATGCGGTCGAGCGCATAGGTCTTGATGACTTTCTCCCTGACATTAAGTCCGGTCACATACCACCGCAGGCGGAAAATCTTAAGGAAATATGGCTCGAGATCAACCGGTTTCGGCGCACCTGTACGGGAATAGGGGCTATAGCCGAAGCGAACGGTCTTCTTCTCACGCATCGCCGTAAGCATCGGAGAAAGAAACTGGCGCGACGATGGAACATCCTCAAGAAATATCCTGTCGGCCACATCGCGGGCATCGGAAAGGACGTTGGAGAGCGACGCCGTGTTGAGCATCCAGTCGGTGACGGAGGCAACATGCGCGTCGGCGCCGTCGATATAATACTCGAAAGTCGAGGGATTACACTCGATATTGATGCGGAATAGCTCCTCGATCGCGTTCCGGTAGTTATAGAACGTGCGGCGCGGCAACGGACGCCCGTCGCCTACAGTTGACTTCTCCCAGAGACGGCTCAGCTCCTCTCGCGTAATGGAGCCGTGACGACGGATCGTGTCGACAATCCAGATATAGCGGTTAAACAGATTCTTCGACATAGGCCATGGATTTCCGGATTGAAAGCAGATGGAGACCGCAGACGGTCACAAAGGCATTGATCAGAAGCAGCTCGAATCCGGTCTGATAACCGAAGTAGCGCTCAAGCCCCCACTGAAGTGCCCACGAAATGAAAGGCGCCGCAATGCAGACCAGCGGAACAAAACGGTCGGCGACAGAAAATCTGGTGAACAGTCCGTAGAGAAACAGTCCGAGAATCGGCCCGTAGGTATATGAGGCGACGGTATAGACCGCCGAGATCGCGTCGTCGGTCGAAAGATGATAGAAAACGATGATGACCGCGGCCATCAGCAGCGACATGAGTCCATGCACTTTAAGGCGTGTGCGCGCAAGCCTGCGCGGATCATCGCCTGACTGATTCCCGGCATCAAGAATGTCGATGGTGAATGAGGTCGTCAGCGATGTCAGAGCCGAACCGGCTGCCGAATAGGCCGCCGAAACAAGCCCGACGACAAAGAGGATTCCGATGACAGGGGGCATCGAAGAGTGGGTGGCGACAAGGCCGAAGAGTTCGTCGGACTTTTCAGGAAGCTCAAGACCGGACTTCTCGACAAAAACAAGCAGCAGCGTTCCGAGAACGAGAAAGAGCGCGATGACAAAAAACTGCATTACCCCGCTGAAAATCATATTTTTGCGCGACTCTACAGAATCTCGGCAGGCAAGATTGCGCTGCATCATGTCCTGATCGAGTCCGTTTGTGGCTATCGCCATAAAGACGCCTGCGATGAACTGTTTCCAGAAATATGATCCGGCCATAGGATCGTCGAAATGCCACATCCTGGAAGTCGGATGAGAAGAGACGACTGCCGGAATATCAGCGATGCCGATTCCGCAGTTGAGCGCGATGTAGGCGATGCAGAGAATGACCGAAAGGATCAGACAGAGACTTTTGATCAGATCGGTCCATATCAGGGCTTTGACCCCCGCACTCGCCGTGTAGAGCCAGATCAGTGCTATCGTAAGAAACACATTGACTTCGAATGGGATTCCGAGCGGCGAACAGACAAGAAACTGCAAAACCGCACAGACCACAAAAACTCTGACAGAAGCTCCATTCAGTTTTGACACGAAAAAGAGCCACGCGCCTGACCGATATGCTCCCGGGCCAAAACGCTGGCTCAGGTAGCCGTAGATGCTGACAAGATTGCGCTTATAGAAGACAGGGACGAGGAATGTCGCTATGACCACATAGCCCACGATAAAGCCAAGAACCATCTGAAGATAGGAATAGCCCTTCGCGGCGACCATGCCGGGGACCGAGATAAATGTGACTCCGGAGATTGACGCTCCGATCATTGCGACCCCGACAAGAAACCAGGGCATGCGCCGGCCACCTGTGAAAAAAGTGGCATTGTCGGCATTGCGCGACGCAAGCCGCCCTACGATCAGAAGAAGGGCGAAATAGACACCTATTGTCAGAACGACTGTTAACGGACTCATTTTTCAGGATATAACAGATATTTGGCGCGACGCTCGCGGAATCGGGCGAGGCCGTCGGCCCAGGTTGCACGGATTTCATCGGCCGAACGCCCCTCGACAATCATCTGACGGACACGGCGGTCGCCGGTCAGGAGATCGAAAAAGGAAGTGAAAAACTTCTTTCCCGCAGGCAGGCGGGTGTTACGGTAGGCATCGATGATATATGATAAGTCGACTCCGTCCCTGATAATCTCTTCGTCGGGTATTCCGCTCAGATCCACTCCCCGGCACTTCAGCCCCTTCAGCGGCGGATTTGCCGCACCCGGCACAGACTTCGGTGTGAAGTAGAAATCTCCGGATCTCATCGATGGGTGGCCATAGATTTCAAAAGGGGTCGTGGTTCCGCGACCCAGACTCATGACCGTACCTTCGAAATAGCATGTCGAAGGATAGAGATATATCGCCTTCATCGACTTAAGATTGGGCGACGGATTGACAGGCAGATCGTAGAGCGTGGCGTGGGTGTAGCTGTCGCATGGGACAACCGTCAGCCCTACCTTGCGTCCGTTGTCGAGCCAGCCCTCGCCGTTGATCATCTGCGCAAGTTCGCCGAGTGTCATCCCGTGGGCGACCGGAATCGGCAGCGCGCCGACCCCTGACTTGAGAGTCATGTCAAGGACAGGGCCGTCGACAATCATGCCGATCGGATTCGGACGGTCAAAGACAATAAACTCCTTGCCCGAACGCTCGGCGGCCTTCATCAGACGCAGCATTGTGATGTAGTAGGTATAGAACCGGGTGCCGACATCCTGGATGTCGCAGATGATGAGATCAAACTTATCAAGAGTCGCTTTCGTCGGCTCGGAAGAACCTTTGCCACCGTAAAGCGAGACAATCGGGATTCCGGTCTTCGCGTCGACAGAACTTCTGACGTGGGCACCCGCGTCGGCATCGCCCCTGAATCCATGTTCGGGAGAGAAAATGACAGTGACATCCACGCCATTACGGAGCAGCATGTCGAGAGTATGCTCGCCGGTGTCGCCCACAATACCTGTATGATTGCTGAAGAGCGCGACCTTCTTCCCTTCAAGAAGCGGGAGAAAGAGATCAGAACGCTCGGCTCCGACTTTAACCTTGGCGCTGACCGGAAGAACGGACAGCAGAACCGCCAAAAATATGAATGCGATATTCCTCATTAGTTTTCAGTTTCCGCAAAGGTAGCTCCGACCCGAGGCAAAAGCCCCTTTAAATATATTAAAAAACATTAATTCTCTCCGGCGTAAATCGCACACAAAGCCTCATAGTAAGCTGTTGCTGAAAATCTGACCAAAGAGTCAGCGGCAATGGACGCATGATCGAAAGCAGTGGTCCATGCCCTACGGATTGCCGAGCGCAGTGCCTCGACGTCGCCGGAAGGATACGTGATTCCGGTTTTTTCACCGATCAGTTCGGGAATACCTCCGATCTGCGCACCGACAACCGGAGTGCCGCAGCACAGCGACTCGATCACCCCCAGAGGATTGTTTTCATAACACTCCGACGGGAGGACAGACAGGCGCGCCGAGGCAAGCAGTTTTTCGACTCCCTCACTGTCAAGACGCCCGAGAAAACGGATGTTGTCACAATGGGAATACTTCTCCCGAAGCTCCCGGGCAAGCGGGCCGTCGCCGGCCACACGCAGCTCATATGGAAGTCCGGACGCAGCCTGCAATAGAGTCTCCACACCCTTTTCAGCCGACAACCGCCCTACGTAGCAATAATATGGTTCGCGCTCGCGTGAATAGCTCCCGACGGCATGACGCTGCATGCGGGAGGCCATTTCGGGCGCAAGGAAATTACAGAGCACCGTCAGTTTATCCTGCGGGAAACCACCCTGCGCCATTTTCTCCATCATGAAACGGCTCGGACAGATGAAGCGCGAGGTCATGCGTGTCAGGGCAGCTTGATTCCAGCGTAGCGCCTCGGCATAGGCTACCGCACTTGCCGCAAGCGAGCCCTTCATGCAGCGTGTGGCCAGCACACGGCTCTTGCGGTCGAAGCACAGCTCGCAGGGTCTGCCGTCGCGCAGACAGGCATAGGAAGGACAAAGGAGTTTGTAGTCGTGGAGAGTCCAGACCACTTTGATTCCGGCCTTACGGGCAATCTTAGCGACCACCGGAGAAAGATAGGAATGGATATTATGGATGTGGACCACATCGGGACGGAAATCGCGGATGATCCGGCGGAAGCGGCTGCATACCGAGCCGAAGCCCATCGTTCGCGCCATCGCATTGAGTTTTGATCCGACGCCGCCTCCGAACTCCACCTCAGAAGCCCAGTAACGCTCCCACGGAGAAGGTAGATTCTCGGGATGATGCATGGCAAAGACTGCCACCTCATGCCCGCGGGCACGGAGCAGCTCTTCAAGATTCAGAACGCAGACGCAATCACCTCCACGGCGATAATAAAACTTATTGACGAGTAGTACACGGGGCTTCATGGACGCAAATTTACCATTTTTTATTTAAAAATCCATAGGAAGCACCTGACTGAATCTTCAACCGTCAAAACCACGGAGAGATCAGGGGGTCACACCGCGCGCACGGAAGCAAGCCATTGTCCGCTCATAGCCCGCCTTGAACACCTCCTGGATTCCCCGGAGATCAAAGACTTTATATGACGCTATGTCGTCCGTTGTCACCACAATGTCGCACTGCGACAGATCGGCTGCCGAATTATTTTTCATCATCAGCTCATAGGAACGAAGGGCGATCGAGGCGATATTTGTCTTTGGGAAACCGTCACCGCTGACCGGCGAGCAGTTCACTCCCATCACAAAACGACAGCGGGAACGTATGGCCCACGCAGGCATATTGTCGAGCACTCCCCCGTCGACATAACGGACACCGTCAATCACAACCGGCTTGAACACGACCGGAATCGAACATGAGGCGCAGACCCTCTCTACCAGCGGACCCGACTCGAAAGCGACCTTTTTGCCATGATCAAAATCGGTAGCGCAGACCACCACCGGCATCGGCAGATCCTCGATGTTCTTAAACGGAATGTTGCGCTCGAGCATCTTTCGGAAACCGTCCATCCGAAAAAGACCGTCCTTCGGCACGGCGAGTTCACAGAAATCAGAGAATTTGGCCGCGGCAAAAATCTCGACCATCTCATCAGGCTTCAGCCCTGCAGCATACATGACAGCCACAATCGAACCGGCACTGACACCGGCGACAATGTCGGGAATCAGACCGACTTCAAGCATTGCCTTTATCGCACCGGCATGAGCGACACCGCGCGCACCGCCGCCACTGAGAGCAAGTCCGACTTTATATGGGCGATTCCGGAGAGGATCTTTCGTGATTCGATAGCCAAACATAAACGATTCGATAAAATCTGATGAATAAGTAAGTGTTCAAATTTAAACGATAGTAAGTGAACGAAAATCTTTTATACAATCTGCTGCTTCTTTTCTGCCGCTTCCGGATTGTCGATCAGTCGAATATCTCGATATTCTCCTTCCCTCCGCACCGGAATCGGCTAAAAAACAAGCTCGCATATTGTATAAATTAAATTTGAACACTTACTTAGTAAAAAAACGGATAACTCAACAGGCATGAAAAGCCAGCCATTGCCTGTCTACGGAAAATAAACGTATAAAATGGCCAAAAAGATACATAAAGTAGCAAAAATACCTAAATAATACCGGCCATATAGCGAGAAATCCCCAATAATTTGCTAACTTTGTGCGCTTTTACGTTAAGCAAAATCAAGCAAACAAGATATACGTATATGTTAAATCCCATCAAAAAAACCATCGAGCTGCCTGATGGCCGCCAAATCACCCTGGAGACAGGCAAACTGGCCAAGCAAGCCGATGGAGCGGTAGAACTGCGCATGGGCAACACCATGCTGCTCGCAACAGTTGTTTCGGCCAAGGAGGCCGGCGAAGGGGTCGACTTCATGCCCCTTCAGGTAGAGTACAAAGAAAAATACTCGTCATTCGGACGCTTCCCCGGAGGCTTCCTCAAACGCGAAGGACGCGCATCGGACTATGAGATCCTGACCTCACGTCTGGTTGACCGTGTGCTCCGCCCCCTGTTCCCTGACAATTATCACGCCGACACATTTGTCAACGTGACCCTTTATTCGACCGACGGCGTCGACATGCCCGATGCGCTTGCAGGTCTTGCCGCTTCGGCAGCCATCGCAGTCAGCGACATTCCCTTCAACGGTCCCATCTCCGAAGTGCGAGTGGCCCGTGTTGACGGCGAATTTGTCATTGACCCCACATTCGAACAGCTCGAACGCGCCGACATGGAACTCATGGTCGGAGCGACTATGGACAACATCATGATGGTCGAAGGCGAAATGAAAGAGGTTTCGGAAACCGACCTTCTCAACGCCCTCAAGGCCGCACACGCAGCGATCAAGGAGCAGTGCAAGATCCAGCTCGAACTCGCTGAAGCAGCCGGCAAGACCGTCAAACGTGAATACTGCCACGAAACCAACGACGAAGACCTCCGCAAGGATGTCCGCGAGAAATGCTACGACAAAGCATATGCCATCGCTAAGACCGGTTCAGCCGACAAGCACTGGCGCGCCGAATCGTTCAAGGCAATCTGCGACGAATATATCGAATCGCTCCCCGAAGAGGAACGCGAAGAGAAAACTCCGCTCGTGAAGCGCTACTACCACGACGTTGAGAAAGAAGCGATGCGTCGCTGCGTTCTCGACGAAGGCATCCGTCTCGACGGCCGCAAGACAACTGAAATCCGTCCGATCTGGGCAGAAGTGGACTACATTCCCGGCCCTCACGGATCAGCAGTCTTCACCCGCGGCGAAACCCAGTCGCTCGCAACCGTCACACTCGGAACAAAACTCGACGAAAAGATCGTTGACGACGTGCTCAACCAGGGCCGCGAACGATTCCTTCTCCACTATAACTTCCCCCCCTTCTCGACCGGCGAAGCCCGTCCGACCAGAGGTGTGGGCCGTCGCGAAATCGGCCACGGCAACCTGGCTCACCGCGCCCTCAAGCCGATGTTCCCCGATGAATTCCCCTATGTCTGCCGTATCGTCAGCGACATCCTCGAAAGCAACGGTTCGTCATCAATGGCCACTGTATGTGCCGGCACACTCGCGCTTCTCGACGCAGGCGTGCAGATGAAGAAACCGGTCAGCGGTATCGCCATGGGCCTCATCTCCGACGGAACCAACTATGCGATCCTCTCGGACATCCTCGGCGACGAAGACCACCTCGGCGACATGGACTTCAAGGTTACAGGTACGGTCGACGGCATCACCGCCACCCAGATGGACATCAAGTGCGACGGCCTCTCTTATGAAATCCTCGAGCGCGCCCTCAACCAGGCACGCGAAGGCCGCCTCCACATCCTCAACATCATC
>JAIDJZ010000388.1 GCA_029051965.1 Paramuribaculum sp.
ATCGGCTGATAGCCGGGGATCGACAGCTGCAGATCGGCTGGCAGAATCTGAGTCTGGCCAATGCGGTGATAACCGAGACCGCGGATCGACTGGACAAGGCGCGGATCGCGGTTCTGAATCTCCTCGGCAAACTGCATGGTCTGCCATCCGTTGCGGTCCGTGAAACGCGAGCCGTCTCTCATCAGATAAGAGTTGACAAACTTGCGCGTATAGCCCGGGCGACCTTGCGTCGCCACAAGAGTAAACGCGTTTGCATTGTGCTGGTTGCCGTCGATCGCAGCCTGAAACGACAGCGCGAGGATATACTCATTAGGATCGGCAACCTCCTGGACAAACAGATTCTGATAGTCCTTATCCGGGCTGTTGGTCGAATAGAGCGAATATTCGCCGCGCTCCATCAGAGTTTCGGCAGCCTCGGCAGCCAGACGTAGATAATAGTCATAATCGTGTTCCGCATACGAGACTCCATGATACTTCCGGTAAGTTCCCTCGAAAAGACAGAATTGAGACTTCAATGCCAGCGCAGCTCCTTTTGTCAGGCGGAACGGCGCGTTTTTCTCATCTTTCTTCGCCGGAAGGTTTTCGATTGCGAAATCGATATCCTCAAGCATCCTTGTCATTATGAACTCACGGCTGTCGCGCGGGTTATAAAGCGCCGCATCAGCCGAACCGAGTTCCCTGTCATACCAGGGCACATCGCCGAATCTACGCACTTTTTCATAATAGTAGAATGCGCGGAAGAATCTGGCAACTGCCGAATATTTCGCCACAGCCGCCTGATCATCGCAGCGGAATGTGTTGCCGAGCAGCGTGTTGATTCGACGCAGATCGGTCCATGTCCATCCGCCGCCCGTAGCGGGAATCGAACGTCGTCCGCCACCCTGCATGATGACGCTGAGAGTCTTTACGACCATCTGGTCGCTCGTCTCTTCAAACGGGCTTTTGTCAAGGAGATTATTGTAGAGCGGATTGGTAAACATTTCAAGAGCAGTCGCGTCCTTGAAATAGTCGTTTTCTGTCTGTCGGTCTTTCGGAGAAACATCCAGCGCGTCCTCGCATGAAGAAAAGCCGATTGCCAGAGCACAGAGTAATATACTGATTGATTTTTTCATTGTTCTGAGTTTCTTAGAATGACACATCAAGACCGAACATGTAGGTTTTAGGCCACGGATAGAATGCATTGTTGCGCTCGTTCGTATCGCGGTTAAATGCAGCCTCGGGATCGATATACTTCGTATTTTTCTTCAGAGGCGACCAATAGCACAGGTTTTCACCGGTGAAATAGACGCGAACCTTATCAATGTAGACCTTCTTGGTCCATTTCGACGGCAGCGTATAGCCGACGGTAAGGTTCTTGAATCGGAGATAGCGCATGTTCTGGATATAGCGGCTATTGACATTCTTAAGGTTATAGGATGTCGACGCATAAGCCACAGGGCGCGGGAAGTAGCTGTCGGGGTTGTCTTCCGACCAGATCTTGTCGCGGAAATCCGTAGGCAGGAAACTCATGTAGGGATAACCGTACGCCCCCCAGAAGCTCATCACCTGACCGTGGGG
>JAIDJZ010000389.1 GCA_029051965.1 Paramuribaculum sp.
CTTGTAGAGGCTGCTGCCGAAAACGACGAGACTCTTATGGAAAAATTCTTTGATCAGGGACATCTCTCGGAAGATGAAATGCGTGAAGGAATCCGAAAGGGTCTGGTCGACAGGTCGCTCTATCCGGTGTTCTGTGTCAGCGCTGAAAAAGACATGGGAGTGCGTCGCATGATGGAATTCCTTGGCAATGTCGTTCCGTTTGTTGAGGATATGCCTGCGCCGACAGATGTCGAAGGACGCGAAGTCAAGCCCGACAGCAATGGTCCGCTCTCGCTCTTTATGTTTAAGACGACTGTTGAGCCTCATATCGGAGAAGTCAGCTATTTCAAAGTAATGTCCGGTACGCTGACCCCCGGCGTCGATCTTGATAATGTAAGCCGCGATTCAAAAGAGCGCATTGCTCAGCTGTATTGCGTGTGCGGCCAGATCAAGACTCCGGTCGACAAGCTGTCAGCCGGTGATATCGGTGCGACTGTTAAGCTGAAAGATGCGCGTACGGGTAACACGCTCGATGCCAAAGGGTGTGACTACCGTTTTGACTTCGTGAAATATCCTGCTCCGAAATATCAGCGTGCCATCCGTCCGGTAACTGAAAGCGATGCCGAAAAACTTTCGACTATCCTTACCCGGATGCATGAAGAAGATCCGACATGGGAAGTGGTGCAGTCCAAAGAGCTGAAACAGACTATCCTCTCCGGTCAGGGTGAATTCCACCTCAGAACGCTCAAATGGCGTGTAGAGAACAATGATAAGCTTCCTATCGTGTTTGAAGAACCGAAGATCCCATATCGTGAAACAATAACCAAAGCTGCGCGCGCTGACTATCGTCACAAGAAGCAGTCCGGAGGTGCCGGTCAGTTCGGTGAGGTGCATCTGATAGTTGAACCATACTATGAAGGAATGCCTGCCCCCGACAGCTATCGTTTCGGAAACCAGGAGTTCAAGATGAATGTCCGTGACACTCAGGAGATTCCATTGCAGTGGGGTGGTAAGCTTGTTGTCTGCAACTGTATCGTCGGCGGTGCGATCGACGCCCGTTTTATCCCGGCTATTGTCAAGGGACTCATGGACCGCATGGAACAAGGCCCGCTGACCGGATCTTATGCACGCGACGTCAGAGTATGCATCTACGATGGAAAAATGCATCCGGTTGACTCAAATGAGATTTCTTTCCGCCTTGCCGGCCGCAATGCATTCAGTGAGGCTTTCCGCAATGCCAATCCGAAGGTGCTTGAACCCGTCTATGATGTTGAGGTGATGGTTCCCGGCGATGTGATGGGTGACGTAATGAGCGATCTTCAGGGACGCCGTGCGATCATCATGGGAATGTCGAGCGAGGATGGCTTCGAGAAGATCTCTGCAAAGGTGCCCCTGAAAGAGATGTCGAGCTATTCGACGGCACTTAGCTCAATAACCGGCGGACGCTCATCGTTCACGATGAAATTCGCCTCCTATGAGCTTGTCCCCGGAGATGTTCAGGAAAAACTGCTTAAGGAATATGAGGAGAAGAACTCTGATGAATAATAGAAATATCGATTGATACTTTGTATATAAACACGAAAAAAGAGGTACACCTTCGGGTGTGTCTCTTTTTTTAATTGCTGTTCTGTTTGCAGCGGAGATATGTATGGGGGGGTGAGATGTTAGGCTATTTGAGGGGAAATGATTACTTTTGTATCAGAAACGCAGATTGAAAATTAACTAAAAAAATGTGTTAGATGAAGCATCGTTTACGCTTATGTGGCAGATTGAAGGGGTATATAGCAAAAAAAATTACTTGTCTCACGACAAATAATCTTCTTACCTTAAATCTAATACCATGAAAAACTGATGCAAAGTTATAGCGTTTTTTTTTAACATCCAAATATTGCGGATTATAAATAACATATTTTAACTAAATATAATATGGCAAAAGAAAATGAATGGTGGACATCACCTCAGGAATCTG
>JAIDJZ010000039.1 GCA_029051965.1 Paramuribaculum sp.
AGCGACGACAATGCCGAAAAAATCCTCAAGGCAATGGAGAACGAAGAGGCCGCCACTCGCAAAAAAGTTGAAGCCCGCAAACAGAAAGCCAACAACGCCCGCCGCCGACAGGTGACGCGCCCCTGGTAAGCATCCGTCAGGAGGTCCTCACTCCCGTCCATCAAACCATCCTCTCCTCCCACATTCTTCATCCATCGCATAAATCACTATCCCGATATGAGAGAGAATTCCCGAATAATCTTTTCACTCCTTGCAGTGATCGTCGCCGGCTTCTGCGCATTCGCCCAGCAGTTCACTCTGATGGCGCCGCAAAGAGTCTTCAAAGGAGAAAAGTTCGCTGTCACCTACCGTCTGACAAACGCCCAGGGGGGCGAACCACGCGTTCCGCAGATCAACGGTTGTCAGCTTCTTTTCGGACCGAGCGTCACCACACGTCAGAGCTATCAGGTATTAGGAAACGGCCAGACTTCATCTCAGTCCTCAACCGACTTCACATACACTTACCGCGCTGACCAGACCGGGGAGTTCACAATCGGAGCAGCCACCATACAGGCTAACGGGAAAACCCTCAGAACAAAGCCCCAGACACTGACAATCGCCGACTCCCCTGCGGGAAACCGACAGCAGCCCGACCGGCAGCAACAATCTTCCAACCGACCCGTTTCGATCGACGACATCGAAACACAGTCGGCCGACCGCGCCGTTTCCTCCAACGATGTGTTTGTCCGTATAATCCTCTCCAAACCGACAGCCTACGAACAGGAAGCTATCGAATGCACGATCAAGCTGTACACGAAATTCGGCATTTCACAGTTCTTCCCGACAAAACAGCCAAGTTTCGACGGCTTCCTCATCGAAGAAGTAAACTTCCAGAGCTCGCTCAACCAGGAAGAAACCTACAACGGTCAGCGCTACCTCGTAGCACTCCTTAAAAAGTGCATCATCTACCCTCAGAAATCAGGCAAACTGACAATCAACTCAGGCAACTACGACCTGAACGTCATCCAATACAGCAACACAAATCTTGGATTCCTGAGCCTATCCACCCCCCGCGAGAAAAAAATTCAGGTCACCTCCAACACCGCCTCGATCGACATCAAGCCGCTTCCCACCCCGAAACCGGAAGGCTTCACAGGTGCTGTCGGCAAATTCGACATATCATCGCGTCTGGTCGGAAACACATTCCGCACCAACGAACCCGCCAAACTCATCT
>JAIDJZ010000390.1 GCA_029051965.1 Paramuribaculum sp.
ACATCACACCTGCTGAAACCCGCGTCAATGCGCTCGTTGCCGCTCTCAACCAGAAGGCAGGCACAGAGGGAATGGACGGATTCGACGAATTCGTGAGCAACCGTGCTTCGCTCCCCGCCAATAAGATCACAGATCAGAAACTCCGTCAGTTCGTTGATTCGGCATCGGTAGGCTCAGCCCGCATCATCAACCGTACAGGCAATAACTTCAGCATTGCCAAGCTGCTTGCCCGCGAATCTAAAGTCGATTCGATCAATGTCGATTTCGTTCAGGCATCGGGCGACCGCGCTCAGATCGACTCGATTCTGACGGCACTCAACAGCGGCGTATCGCTTGCCGACCTCAAACAAAAATTCGCCGATCATGTCGGAGAGGGCCAGGACAGCGTCTGGGTTTCACTGATTGATCCTCAGTTCGCCCAGGTCAAGGACGTGCTTTCGACAACCGCTCTCGGAACATATGTTCAGCCCGACACAGCCTATGCTTATCAGCAGGGCCAGGGAACGACTCTGATCCGTGTCAATAACCGTCGTGCAGCAGTGCCTGTTGTCGACATCGCTGCGATCAACTACACAATCGATCCCTCGAACCGCACAATCAACGAGCTTAACGCTAAGCTTCAAGAATATCTCAATACGAATGCCAACGCCGCCGATTTCGCTGCCAATGCAGTGAAGGCAGGTTTCCAGGTGTTCCCCGCACAGGTGTCGGTTTCGACTCCTCAGATTGCAGGAATTCCCGATTCGCGTTCGGCAGTGCGCTGGGCTCTCAAAGCCAAGAAGGGTGACGTTTCGCCTGTGTTCGGCGACGAAAACAGCGGAGTGCTTGTCGCTGTGGCTCTCACCGACATTTACGAAGACTATGTCCCCGCAACAGATGCCCGCATCAAGAAGCTTCTCACAACCAAACTCATGAACGACAAGAAGGCCGCTGCCCTCATCGAGCAGTATAAGGGTAAGGCCAAAGACGTTGCCGGTTATGCCGGAGCGATGGGCGTCAAGGCTGACACTGCAATGATCAACTTCGCACAATTCGGTATGGCTTATCCCGAGTTCGCCGGAGCGAAAGTGCTCGGCAAGCTCTACGGAGCGAAGAAGGGCCAGCTCGTCGGTCCCGAGCAGGCAGAGGGTGGAGTCGTTGTGATGCAGGTTGCCGATGTGGAAGCCAACGGCCGTCCCTACTCTTTCGAAGAAAACGCACTGAACTTCTCGCGTTCGCGCGGCGCTGACGCTCTCGGTCAGATGCTCCCCGCAATCCTTATGGGTAACAAGAAAGTCACGAACAATCTTCTCGAATTCATGCGCGACTGATCGTTCGTCGACTGACTGAAATAGATTAAAATCCGCTCCCCGGTTCTGTGATAAAGAGCCGGGGAGCGCTTTTTTCAGCTGTCGGTTTAGAGCCGGTTTCCCAATATTTGTAAACGCTGGGGCGAGGCAAAGGTAATTACTTGCCACGGACAGCTGAGAATAAATATGTCTGTGATGAACTCGGGATGAAGCTGAATTA
>JAIDJZ010000391.1 GCA_029051965.1 Paramuribaculum sp.
TCAACTCCCATCACCCTCACCCTCATGCTTCTACCGTCTGAACCATTCTGACAGCACCCTCGCCATCCGGCAGAAAATATCAGGCGCTGTGTCAAAATTCTGAATTTTGACACAGCGCCTTCGGTTTCGGGGGGGATGGATTGTTCCATTCCGATCCATTTTGCCGTGGAGGTTGGCGGGGTGTTTTTTATTTCGTATGTTTGCATTATGTTTCAAAAATCAAAGCCAGTTATGAACACTACTTTTTTTCGAAGTTTTCTTAAGAGTCTTATTGTAGTCCTCTGTCTGATGTCGGTTTTTTCTGCGACTTCCGCTACCCCATCGTCGGGGCGACGCGCGGCCAAGACCACGACGATCACTCTGTCGGATTTTATATCCCGCTACAATACTATTAATGTGGAATATGAAAAGTTTAAGAAAAAGGGATTTACGGTAAGGCCGGTTGAAGATGCCGAAATTGTGATTGATGATATACTGCAGAACGGAGAGATCACAATAGAACATACAAGTGATTTCGATGATGATGGTTCGGGATTCCGAAGAGTCGATATTTGGTTTCCCAAAGTTGAGGATGCCCGTAGTTTTGTCATGCCGCTGATGAAAAATCAGCGTTGGTCCAGAAGGAAGACTTCTTCCGGAGAATATTTTAAAATGAAGAAGTGGGGCAGCATTGAGGTTACACGCGAGAATTCAACGGTTGTGATTATTGACATTAATGAATGATTCTTCAACTATCACTCTCTGAGAAACCGGGCCACCGCTAATTTGAACCATAATCCCCGACAGTTCATCAAAACAATGGGCTGTCGGGGATTCATTTGTATGGGGAGTCAGAGGGAAGAGTAGGGGATTGAGAAGGTGTCGCCTCCGTAGAGGGTGCCGGAGTCGAGTCCGGCTTTCAGCCATCGTCGCCGCTGGTCGGAGGTGCCGTGAGTGAATGCTTCGGGGACTACTGATCCCCGGGCTTTGTTCTGGAGGTAGTCGTCTCCGATTTTTATGGCGGCGTCGAGGGCTTCGTCGATGTCGCCTGGCTCGAGCGAGCCGAACATGCGGTTGTCGTGGCGCGCCCATACACCGGCGAGGTAGTCGGCCTGGAGTTCGATGCGCACGCTTTCGCGGTTGGCGTCGGTCTGAGACATGCGGCTCATTCGGTCGTGGGCCTGATCGAGCGTGCCGAGGAGATGCTGGACGTGGTGGCCGACTTCGTGGCCTATGACGTAGGCGTAGGCGAAGTCGCCGTCGGCACCGAGGTCGCGGCGCATGTTTCTGAAGAAGTCGAGGTCGATATAGAGTTTCTCATCGGCGGAACAGTAGAATGGACCCATGGCTGATGACCCTGTTCCGCAGGCGGTTGAGACGGAGCCGTTGTAGAGGACAAGTGTAGGAGGGGTGTAGGTCAGGCCGTTCTGTTGGAAGATTTCAGACCAGACGTCTTCAGTGCCGGCGAGAATCTGGGAGGAGAAGGTGGCGAGGTCGTCGTCGGATTCGGAGGATGTGGCTGATCGGGAGGGTGCTGCGGTCTGGAGCAGTTGTCCGGCGTTTGATCCGATATAGTCCGTCAGGCTGCCTCCGGAGAGCATGTAGACGATGCCTCCGATTATTAAAGCGATGATGCCGCCACCGGCAGCTTTTCCACCAATGCCGCGTCGGTCTTCGACGTTTGAACTGCGGCGTCGTCCGTTGAGATTCATGTCAAAAGATGATTTTTAAGGTTATAACGCGGCAGAGGGGGGCAGGGTTTATCTGACGGCAACTTTCACAGCTTCATCGGCAGTCGCGACGACGTAGATGCCGGCGGGGAGTTTTACTTCCGCTTCCGGATTGGCTGTTGCTGAGTGGATCAGAGTTCCATCAGTCGAATAGACGGAGAAGTTGACTGGTCCGTTTTTGATCGAGTTGACGAGGATTCCTCCCTCGGCGGAAGTTACTGTGATTTCAGTGTCGGCGGCAGCGTCGATTGTCTTGATTCCGGCAACGGGAAACTGTTCGGCAGCTATCTCAATGATTTCAGTGGCGGCAGACCATCCGGGAGCGGATTCATAGACGCTCTTGAGTCCGGGAAGAACGTAGAGTGTGAAGTTTGACGATGGCGCTCCTGATTCGACCTTCGGGGGAGTGGTTGCAAGGCAATAGATGTTATTTGCGATAATGGCGTATTGGCCAATGCGCTCAAGTGTCGACGGCAGGGTTATTGAGTTGACAACCGAGTGGTTGAATGCGTTTTCCTCGATTTCTTCAAGCCCTTCGTTGAAAGTTATGGATTTCAGAGATCCATTCTTCCAGAAGGCGTTGGTTTTTATTACTTTGACACTTGATGGAATTTCAATGGATTTAACGAATGTGTATGCCAGATAGGAGCTGTTGATGGTGTCGATGTCGTTCGGGAGGTTTGCTTCGGTAAGGAACTGACAATCGCTGAGGAATGAGATTCCGATTTTGCGGCAGTTGCCTGCGAAATGGGCATTTTCGATGTATGTGCTTTCAAAAACATGATCTCCGATTTCCTCCATGTTTTCAGGAAATGTGACGTGTTTGATGACGCAATTGGAAAAATTATAGTCGCCAAGGCGTTTCAGGGTCGAAGGGAAATGAAAAGTGTTTCCTTTGACAGATCCGGTGAAGCAGGAGTCCGGAATCTCTTCGATGCCTTCAGGCAGGCGGAACAATGAGTCGGCTCGTCCGTCGAAAGGCAGGTTGCAGACGAAAAATGCGCCAGTTCCAAGCTTTCTTAAAGTTTGAGGAATGTCCATTTTTGTCAGATAGGTGTAGCGAAATGCGTATTTCCCGAATTCGACAATGTTGTCGGGCAGAATTATCTCGTCGATGTAGAGGAAGCTTTTGGTTTCGATGCCACCTTTCTGTTTGTCAGGATTATAGAAAGCGTAGTCGGGTATTTTGTTGCCTTCGAACAAAGCTTTCGAGATGTCGAGGAATTTGAGCGACCCATAATAGGCTCCGTCCCAGACTACGCGTAGGTCGGAGAGATTCATCGGACCGGCAACAGTCAGGGAGTCAAGAGCCCTGACTTCACTGCTGTTGATTGCACGAGAAAGAGAACCAGCCTGAGTGATTGACACAGATCTGTGGGATGCCAGTGACGGAATGAATGTGCAGAGGCATAAAATGGCGGCTAAAAAGGGGTGTTTCATGGGGAACTGTTTTTGGATGTATGTTTTTTGCAAAGGTAGATTAAATAAGTTTAAATGCAAAAAAATACAACCAAAAAAGTTAGGAATATTTG